>CBFGJP010000095.1:3829-8596 GCA_965649105.1 Caldifarciminota bacterium | reverse complement strand
AAAGAGAATGACTACTAATTCAAACCTGCAATTCCCTTATTATTCGCCTGCGAATCTTAATTTATTTTGGGTAAGATCTTATTTTGATGAAAGACGTAGTGAAATGAAATAAATTTATCTTTGTCTATATTTCAATTTCAAAATTGAATCCCTTGATTTTTTTTTATTTACTCTTATAATCTTTTGTGCGCAATAACTGGATAACATTTTTGAAAAAAACAATTAGTTCTGCTCATCGTATTTGTATCCTTGGTGTAGGAAACATTCAGCAGGTTGATGATGGAGCAGGACCATTGGTTATAAAGATACTCAAAGAAAAGACAAAAAAATTTAAGACAAAAAATCTTTTGCTAATTGACGGTGGTGAGGTCCCGGAAAATTTTACCGGTGAGATAAGAAGATTCCTGCCTGACCTTACAATCATAATTGATGCGTGTATAAGCGGCAAAAAACCTGGTACAATATACTTGGTAAATCCTGAAAAGATTAAATCTGATGATATGTCAACCCATCGCTTGCCGTTATCAATGTTGGTAAAATTTCTTGAGGAGACGATTCCTACGAAGGTTATATTGATTGGCATTGAACCTAAGAATTTAAATTTTAAAGATAATCTTTCATTAGAGGTAACCCAGGCAGTAGAAGGCCTGGCTTTGCTATTGTATGAATGTCTGAAGTTCTAAACGCAATTAACCCGCATTGTTTATATTGATTTTAGAATTGATTTTTTTCTCATAGAAATTTAATTACCACTTGTGTCTGGGACTCTAAGGATTTTAAGAAATATTGATGTCGCAAGATACGAAACAAGAGGCAAAGAAAAAGTTTAATGGATTTTGTCAAAGTAGCATAAGTAGGTGCGGGAAATACTCAAGAGGATGGTGATGGCACACAATATTTTTAAGGATGGATACCATCTCTTGAAACTCTGCATTATCAACTTGACAGGGGTTGACCACATAATTTTGAGTTGAAATGAATTATATCCTTTTTATCTTTATCTTCACTCAAACACCGGCTTCAATGGACAATCAGATTTTACAAGACTCTTCTTATGAACAGGGATTAAAAGATGGAAAGGCAAGCGCTGAAAAGAAATTTTACGCAGGTTATTGTCTTGGTGGTTGTCTCGTTGGTGCCGGTGGTGGATTTTTTGGGGCATTGGTGGGCAATCAACTATCATACGGTAGTAATAATAGAGAAAGCAGAATCATCTCCGCCACGACAACAGGCAGTTTTGTTGGAGGGCTATTATTATATCGTAAGCCGAAGATTGACTCTATACTAAAAAAAGATATCACCCAGGACTCCCTATACATTCAAGGGTTTATTGATGGTTATAAAAAAGTGGCTGAACCAAGGATGACAGTAGGTTCAATTGGTGGATGGATTATCGGTAGTGCACTCACCCTAATTATCGCGTATCTTGTTTTTTGCATTCCTTATGGATTACAATAAATAATTCTCTTTTTAGTTGTGGGGCTATAAACAACAAATAGAAGTTATGAGTTCTCTGATTATAACAGAGACACCTGTCCGAACTTCATAAAATCTTTCGTAGAGTTCTTTTTCATTATTAAATCCCATAATTAATGCTACATTCTTTAACCCTTCCCTTGTTATGACATCGGTTGCCCCGATTGTCAAGCGATAAATATCCCTGATGCCTTTGAGAAAACTAAAACTATTTGATAGGATAGCGAAGTCCTTTTGATGCTGAGGCATCCTTTTGCTAAAAGATTCAAATAATCTTGAATTCACCGGTTCGGTAATTTCTAAATAAGCCTTTAATATCAACATAATCATTTCAATATCGCGTAAACCACCAGAACATTCTTTAATATCTATCCCTGAATTAATGTAATCGTTATCTCCGGCGTGTCTTGACCTAATTTCATTGATCATCTGTTTTATATAAATATCCTTTTTATTAAATATTTGCGGCTGGATAATCGCCTTTAAAAATTCCCTTCCAAAACGGTGTGAACCTGCAATCAGTCTTGCACCAAGTATCTGAGATTGTTCAATAAATATGTCTGGTTTATCTTCATTAAGTAACTGTTCAATCTCTTTCAAGGTAATCACAAACCTGCCAAAATATTCGGCAAACCTATGATGAGGTATTGTTCCGCGCTTTATAATTTCTGCATTCATCTTGCTGATGACCTTGTTAGAATAGGCGATTAAATTCGGGTCTTCTGAATTTAACAACACAACCAAATCGTAGTCGTCATCATACGCCTGTTCCCGGGCATGACCACCTGCTGCAAATATTGCCAAAACATCCTCGGTAATGATTCTTTTGTTAATTTCTACATCGGTTTCTTCCCGGCATATGTCATAAAGGGTTCTGATATACTGGTCAGCGAATTCAACGAATTCAGTATTTGTTGATTGAATTGGAGCACCCCTTAAGGTAGCAAGTGAAACCCTGACCATCTCAAAGTCATAATAATCACCGAGTTTTTCTTTTTTATCAGTATATGTGCGCATTGAATTGATATCACCATAAATCCCCTCAGCATATTCTTTTAAAGATTCCGGGTCTTTTAAAAACCTCAGCGCCTCAGGATATTTTTTGGTTACTCTTGTGAAATACCTCTTAAAAAAATGGCTTGATGAAAGATATATCTTAATAAGATTTTGAAAATCATCAACAATTGTCGCAATTTCATCTTCATATATTCCTGATTGTAGTATCTGAATATAACGATTAAGGTTCTCGGGTGTCTCAATTGATAGTAAATCATTCAAAAGCCAGGGATAATGCGAATAGATAAAAACGACATTTCTCACTGCATCAGGAAATTGGTTCATACGCTTTATAAATTCTTCATCCAACTTTTTATATATCAAGATGGTATTCTTATTTTTAGACAGAGTTGAGAGAAATGTCAACAATGTATAAAAATCAAATTTCAACCATTCAATATACTGCTGGATAATTCTATTTTGGGCAACGGGTTCTAATTTATTAAAATCGTTCGCAAATCTGTCTAAAGTCTCCTTACTCCCAAAATCATCAAGTATGTCATCCCAGTAAGAGGTGCCCCGAAAGAATTTGAATCTTTCAATGAAATCGTAAACAAGACTTCCCGAATAGTCTTCGGTAAATAGTGGTATGAATAATGAATTTGACTGCAGATGTTTCTTTAAATCATTTATTAAGCGGGGAATTATTCCTCTGATATTCAGGATATGTTCGTAGTAGTGAACAAGGAGATGTTCTTCTGCCCGGCACAATCCAATATCATTATATCCCAGTAAAATCGCTATTTTGCGAATGTTCTTTAAGGTTATATCATCAATAACAATCTCCTCATCCTGCGCCACAAACATCTGATAAAGATAACGAAATATTTCTACAAAGGTTAAAGACCTCCCCAGTATGGTATATTCTTCTATCCTTTCCGGATTTACCTTTTTTAATTCATCAATAATATCCCAGGCATTCACCTTCCAGATATTAAAAACAGTCTTCAAGGCCGAGATAATACTCTTTATTGGTCTTAAACCTTCTTCTTTAAAATTTATCCGGGTCCTACCGATAGGACGCGCCAGAAGTGAACGCACTTCACCGATAATCCCCCGCAGATACCCTTCATGATATTTCTTCTCTCCGTCTGGGTTATAGAAATAACGGGAGATAACCTCATTTTGAAATTGCTTAAAAAGTTCATCATCACCAACAATTACCGCTGCTCCAAGCATCTCATTAATGATAACAAAATCACGCAGTTCCTGTGAAAGAACCTCTTTATATTCATTTATGGAAGCCGAGTAATGTTTGTTCCCGATATGTTCGGACAGATGAAAGTGGAATGAAACGGCAAATTTGAGCATCTCCTTACTCACCCTCGCGATCGTCTGATTTAAAAAATCCCGATTTCCTGATTCATCATCAATGATCCCCACATCAATGTCATCCTGGTCCGATTTTGTTCCCACCCCCATAATAACAAAGCGAGGATATACATTTTCACCTTTTAATATCTGTAAGAGTTCTGTAATATAGGTGGCAGTAAGGTGGCGAAATTGATTCCCGGCGCGGCGCATAAATTGCTTGTAAATCTGCATTCTATCAGCATCCGGTAAAAACAGTTCCATCTTTAGTGTATCAATCAATTGACGATTCATCCATAATAAATGGAGGGCAAAATAGGTGCCGATAAAGTTCAACCTTTCTTCTATTGTTTCCGCAACACCCGCAACGACCTTCAATTCTTCGGGGAAATTGCTTGACGGATGCAGGAAATGGACGATTTCTCGTTTTCTATGCATCTCAATTTTATCCAGAAGGGGCTCATAAAATCGTTTTACTGCCTGGAGTTGCTTGCGATAATGATTGCCGAATTCTTCTGTCTTCTCGCTTAATATTGTTAAAAAATCCTTCATTTACTTTGTAGTATTTTCAAAACAGATTCAGGTATTTCAATATTCTGGTATCCAATTTCGGGGGCGATTCTCAGAATTGTGAGCAACTTATCTTTGAATTCCCTTTCTCTATTGAGCCTTTCAATTCTTTGCTGAACATATTCCCAGAAATTTTGATTTTCTATTTCCTTAGAATAAATTATATAAATATGTCTTATATCCACACTCATATCTACTTTTAAGTCAATATCCTTTTCCAGCCTGGGTGAGAGAACCTTTTCAACAAAAATATCGTAGGCATGGGCAATATAGAGCTCTACCGGAAACTTGCCTTCTTTCAATTCAATCAAGGCAGTATAGGGCCTCATCTGTTTTATATTTTCTGTATAAAAC
>CBFGJP010000095.1:2287-3730 GCA_965649105.1 Caldifarciminota bacterium | reverse complement strand
ATAGGCATGGGCAATATAGAGCTCTACCGGAAACTTGCCTTCTTTCAATTCAATCAAGGCAGTATAGGGCCTCATCTGTTTTATATTTTCTGTATAAAACTCAAAGACGCCTTCCCGCAAAATATAATCAACATTGAACCAGGTCCGGGTGAATGACCAGGCAGTATGGAAACTGGTAATTTTTTCACTGATCATCAGTTCATCATCATAATTGACAATCTGCAAACCATGCGCCTTTGGTTTATTAATAAATTCTTTTAACTTATTGGCATTTTTGAATAAAAGGTCAATATCCCAGTAGGCAGTGTATTTAAGATAATCCTGCATCAATAATGTCAGCGCACCGATGATGATAAAGTTCAGGTCATTTTTATCCTGGAGTCTTGATATTTCAACAAGGACCTTTATGAAATTCAATCTTCTCTTCTCATCTACAAAATTCAGCCATTCAGGGATTGCCATCTTCTATCTTTTAGATGAATTCGCTACTCTTATTTACCTGGCTCGCCTGTCGGTTCTTTTTTCTTTATCAGGCGCACGCTGTTTGAACCACATTTCGGACAGGTGCGCTCTTCAATTACGCCTTTTACATAATGCAATTTAAATTCTGCCCCACATCTTAAACATTTAAAATCTGCCTCATCAGCCATAAGACCTCCATATTATTAAATACCTAAATTCCAAAATGCCTAAATATCTAAGAATCACACTATAGTCGTATAATCTTTTGACCATAAGGCCATCAGACGATAATACTGTTAGACTATTTCTGCTCACTCAAGATTTTGATAGTATATTCAATCTCTTCTTTCGTTACCTTCTGCCGGTGCCTTTCTATATCAATCATCGTCTTTGCAAACCTTTGCCCTTCAGCTGCACTAATCCATTCAAGGAATAGCCTGTCCGGTCTTATTCCCAGTCTTTCAAGTTTATCCCATAGTTTTTCAACCCTCTTCTGGGTCCAGCGATTGGCATCAATATAATGGCAATCAACAAAATGGCAGCCAGATACCACAACGATTGGTGCACCTTTCTTAAACGCATAAAGAACCCAATCTTCATCAACCCTGCCACTGCACATCGTCCTTATCAAACGCGCACTCGGTGGATACTGCAACCTGACACCACCACAGGTATCAGCACCAGCATATGAGCACCAGTTGCAGGCAAAGACAATCATCTTATCCTGAGGGTCTTCTTCAAGGTATGAGTCAATCATTGAGTAGACCTGCTCATCAGTAAAGTGTCTCATCTTTATCGCCCCGAACCTGCACTCAGCACCGCAGGTTCCACACCCTTTACACATTGCCTCAATGAGCTCTATGGTTTTTTTCTTCGGCTCTACTTTTATTGCCTTATATGGACAGGCCTGGGCACAGATTGTGCAGAAATGGCATAATTCAGGATTGATGATTGAGGTGATCGCATCAAGTTTTATCTTTT
>CBFGJP010000095.1:0-2189 GCA_965649105.1 Caldifarciminota bacterium | reverse complement strand
TACTTTTATTGCCTTATATGGACAGGCCTGGGCACAGATTGTGCAGAAATGGCATAATTCAGGATTGATGATTGAGGTGATCGCATCAAGTTTTATCTTTTCAGCAGCAAGGATGGTCATCGCCCTTGATGCGGCGGCACTTGCCTGGGTCACAGAATCCTTTACATCCTTGGGTGATTCAGCACAACCAGCAAAGAAGACACCACTGGTTGGGGCATCAACTGGTTTCAATTTGGGGTGCGCCTCCATAAAAAATCCATCCGGAGTTTTGGAAAGCGTTAGCAATTTTTGCACCTCAGGCATATCCTGCCTCGGGATGACACCAACTGAAAGGACAAGCATATCAAGTTCGTGCTCCATAATTCTGCTGGTTGTAGTATCCTCAACCATCACCTTTAAATTCTTTGTGACCGGGTCTTCAATAATCTCACCCGGAATACCCCTGATATATTGAACCCCTGCCTCTTTACTTCTTTTAAATAAGTCTTCAAACCCCTTCCCAAATGCCCTTATATCAATGTAAAATACCCTTGCCTCAACATCCGGATAATGGTCTTTTAAGAGCAATGTATCCTTCACCGTATTCATACAGCATATATTACTACAATATGGTTTGCCTCTCTTTTCGGAACGGGAGCCGACACACTGAATAAAACCCACAGTCCTTGGTCTCTTTTTATCACTCGGCCGGATAAAATGTCCGTCAGATGGACCACCCGCCGATATAAGTCTTTCAAACTCCATGCTCGTAATGACATTCGGATATTTTGTATAACCATACTCTTCAAGTTCGGTCGGGTCATAGACATCCATTCCAGTGGCGACAATCACCACCCCCGTATCAAATTCAATTATCTCATCCTGCATATCATAATTTATACACCTCTTATCACATTTTTCCGCACATTTGCCACAGGCAATAGGGTTTGTGCCGAGGCAGGCTTTCATATCAATCAGATATGCTGAAGGAACTGCCTGGGCAAAAGGGATGTAAATTGCTTTTCTCAAAGAAAGACCAAGTTGATACTCATCAGGAACTACTACTGGACAGGCCTTTGCACACTCACCACAGGCAGTGCACTGGCTTTCATCTATATAACGCGCCTTCTTTCGCACGCGGACATGAAAATTTCCAATATAACCAGAGATTGATTCTACTTCACTATAGGCAAGGAGTTTGATGTTGGGATGTCGACCGACATCCATCATCTTTGGTCCAAGTATTCATATCGCACAGTCCATCGTGGGATAGGTCTTTGCCAGTTGCGCCATCAAACCACCCAGTGAAGGCTCTTTCTCAACGAGATATACCTTTACGCCTGCATCAGCCAGATCCAGTGCCGCCTGCATCCCGGCTACACCACCGCCAATCACCAGTGCTGCCTTTGTAACCGGAATTTCCCTCTCTTCCTGAGGTTCTAAATACCGTGCCCGGGCAACATAAGCCTTGACAATATCAAATGCCTTATCCGTTGCCTTCTTCCTATCTGCCATATGGACCCAGGAGCAGTGCTCACGGATATTTGCCATATCAACAAGATAAGGATTAAGACCGACCGAAGAGATACAGTTCCGGAATGTTGGCTCGTGCATCCTTGGTGAACAGGCGGCAACAATAATCCGATTCAATTTTTGTTCTGCAATTGTCTTTTTGATTTCAGCCTGGCCAGGTTCAGAGCACATATACCGGTTCTTTGTAGCATATACTACATCCTTAAGTCCTTTTGCCTTCTCAACTACGGTATCAACATCTACAGACCCTGCAATGTTTGTCCCGCATTCACAGACAAAGACGCCAATTCTCAAATCATCCTGTGGCATTTAAATCACCCCCTTTCACAATTTAGTTGTATAGTCTGATAGGCGCATAGTCTCGATAATCAGACAACAAGACAATAAGACCATCAAACTATCTTTCCTAAAACTTTATCTGCCTTTACCCTGTGGGTATGTAGACCGACTTCTTCTGGCGAGAGTCCTTGGGCAAGACCGAGCAATTGGAAAAGGTAGATAACTGGAATATTATATTCCCGGCCTTTTTTGCGGGCAATCATCAACTGCCCTAAATCAAAAGAAGAAAAACAGGTTGGGCAGATAAGCCCCATACAATCTGCATCTTCGGCATCAATTGCTGAAAATATTGATTCGGTCATCTCCAAGGGCAATTCATCATCCATACATCCCTTTCC
>CBFGJP010000094.1:0-8753 GCA_965649105.1 Caldifarciminota bacterium | reverse complement strand
GCCAAGGCGAATGTTGGGGTGGGCATTAGCGAGACCGAACAAATTTCTTCGCCTGTTTCCATAATGCTTGCTATCAATCCGAATCCCTTCAAGGAAAAGACTGAGATCAGATGCCGGATGCCTGATGCCGGATACCAGATACCTGATGCAGGATTAGTAGGGCAGGGCTTTAGCCTTGCGATATACGATGTGTCAGGGAAATTGGTAAAAGATTTCTCTTGGTTAACGGTTAACGCTGAACGGTCAACGGTCCTCTGGGATGGATCAGATGATTCAGGTCGCAGGTTGCCGGCGGGTGTCTATTTTGTGCGGTTTGAGGCAGGAGAATTCAAGAAAGTAGAAAAGGCAATTTTATTAAGATAGCGGATAGAACTGAAAGTTAGTTGAGGAAGTGGAGTTGGAAGTAAGAAGTTAGACATAGGCAATTTTACGGAGCACTGACTTTAGTTCCGGCCCTTACACCTCACCTTTGCTGAAGAAAGACACGGTGGTTAAGTACTGCTATTTCATATATTAGAATTTGAAAAATTCCAATACAATGGTAACGAAATTTTCCATTATGAAAAAAAGAAAAACGACAAGATATTTAGTAAAGGCGATATGCAAAGGGTTTGTGCTCTAAGAGAAGATTTGGTGTATAGCAGGGTTTTTCAGGGGTATCCCACTGAATAACTTTTGTTGACATCACTTGTTTTTTTGTTATAATCTAATTTTGAAAGGAGTGCGATGATAATCAATCTGATATTGCTTGTTCTTTCTTTTAAACCGATTCAAGTTTTTGAACATCAACTGGATAATGGACTTAAACTATTAGTGTATGAAGACCATTTTGCACCGGTGGTTGCAGTCCAGGTTTGTTATAAAGTTGGTTCATACAATGAACTCCCCGGTTATACAGGCATTTCACACCTTCTTGAGCATATGATGTTTCGCGGCACAAAGAATTTTGGACCAAAAGAATACGACCGAATGATTGATGAGGCCGGCGGCGAAGAGAATGCATTTACTTCTGTTCATCAAACGGTTTACTGGGCGAATTTATATAAAGACCGCTATGAGTTAGAATTGATGTTAGAGGCAGATAGAATGCAGAACTTACTCATCGCTGAAAAAGAATTCATTCCTGAGAAGGGGGTTGTAATGGAAGAGCGGCGACTTGGCGAGAATGACCCTTATGGCTGTCTTTCCGAAACAATCGATCAGATGACATTTCTTCAGCATCCATACCGACAACCGGTCATTGGTTATATGGTTGATCTACAAAATATAAAAAGGGACGATGTCTATAACTGGTATAAAAGATACTACAATCCCACAAATGCAATAATTATAGTAAGTGGTGATGTGGAAAGGGATGAAGTAATAAAACTTGTAAAAAAATATTTTGGTAAAATAAAACCCGTGGCGGTAAAAGAGATTGAATACCATGAACCATCTCAGAATGGTGAACGGAGATTTAAGTTATTCAAAGATGTTAACTATCCTGCCCTTGCAATAAATTACCGAACCGTAAGTATAAATCATCCTGATGCTGCTGTCCTTGATGTAATCAGAATGGTGCTTTCTTCAGGAAAGACTTCAAGATTTGAAAAAAATCTTATCCGGGAAAAAGGTGTGGCAACGAATCTGGATGTTTATACATCCTTTTTAAAATATGATGGAACATTTTTTATTTTTGGCATACCGCAGACCGGAGTTGAAATTGAGAGACTTGAACAGGAGATATATACCGAGATTGATAGATTGAAAAAAGGCGAAATAACTGATGAGGAGATTGTAAAGGCGAAGAATCAAACCCTTGCCCAGTCTATCTTTCGTCAGGATTCACCATCAGGAATTGGATTTGCCATCGGATACTGGGAGGTTCTAACCAATTCCTGGAATAATATAAACCTGTATCCGGAAAGGATACTCTCGGTAACAAAAGGTGATATTGAACGTGTCGCGAATCAATACTTTATTGAAGAAAATAGAACAGTCGGTTATTTATTACCGAGGAGTCAGGATGAAGATTAAAGATAAAATAATTTATTTGATAATCGCTTTTTTAATGAATAACTTTGCTCCGGGCTTGACAATCAATAAAGATACCCTTGATAATGGACTATCAATCTTGTATAGTGAGGTGCATAAGATTCCGGTGATTGAAATTAAGGTGATAGTGAAGGCAGGTAGTTTCTATGACCCAAAAGGGAAGGAAGGGCTTGCGCATCTGACCGCCAAGATGTTATTGCGGGGAACCGAGCTCCATACAGGCGATGAACTATTAGAAAGGATTGAATTTTTGGGCGCAAGTTTAAATGCCAATGCTTATGAAGACTATATTGAACTATCGGCAAGGGCACTGAGCAAGGATATATCAGTCTTGCTTGAAATTATCTCAGAATGTATCCAGAGGCCTTCATTCAATCTACAGGAATTGAAAAGATTGCAGAGACAGGTCTATTCACAAATTGCAAGCCAGATGGATGACCCATTCTATGCCGGGCAAGTAGCATTTCGTAGTTTGCTCTTTGGTAATAACCCCTTAAACCATGATCCGCTCGGCTTTGATAGCACGGTAAACAAAATTGAAGTTTCGGACTTAAAGGAATTTTACAATACTTACTATGCACCAAACAATGGTTTTGTGGTACTGGTTGGTGACTTCAATGCAGATTCAATCAAAGTATTGAACGAGAGGTATTTTTCAAATTGGCAGAAGAAAGATATGCCAGAAATTTCTCTTACCCTGCCCGAATTGAAAGGTAAAAAAGGGCTATTAATAAACCGTGACATCTCTCAATCTTATATATTTTTCGGATTTTACGGACCAGATTATAAGGCATCAGACTGGATCCCAACAAGGATAATGAATTATATTCTTGGTGGTTCAGGGTTGACTTCAAGGCTCGCTACTGAGATTCGAGAAAAACGTGGTCTTGCATACAATGTTTTTTCTTTCTTTGGTCGTTTTAATTATGGAGGTTATTTTATTGCCGGGGTGCAAACCAAGAACGAATCCGCAGATGAAGCAGTGAATTTAATTTTACAAGAAATAAAACGGATAACTGAAGGTATTAGTAACGATGAACTTGAACGGGCAAAAAATTTTTATATTGGTAATTTTCCATTGAATTTTGATACCTATCGAGAAATGGCAAATTTCCTTACAAGGATTGAGATAGAGAAATTAGGGCTTGATTACGCAGATAGATACGAACGAATGATTAAAGATGTTACGGTAAAAGATATTAAAGACGTAGCTATTAAATATCTTAAACCTGATGATTTTCGTCTAGTCATTGTGGGTAATATTGGTGAGGATAAAATCAAGATAGAAGAAATAGAGTGGATTAAATGACCAGCAACTTTTTATTTCTTACACAATATTTTCAAAAAGGCTTGCACAACCTTTGGGTCAAATTGTGTGCCGCTACCTTCTTTTAATCTTTTGATTGCTTCTTTTTTACTTAATGCCTTACGATAAGGTCTGTCCATGGTCATTGCATCATAGGCATCTGCGACAGCGATTATCCTTGCCCCAATGGGTATTTCATTTTTTCTAAGTCCATTTGGATAGCCATTGCCATCATATCTTTCATGTTCATATTTTATTATTTCGCAGGCACCGGCTAAGTGATGGGCGTGTCTTAATATATTATGCCCAATTTGAGGATGTTCTTTGACTATTTCATATTCTTCTTTAGTTAATTGAGTCGGTTTAGTTAAAACTGAATCACTTATTCCTATTTTACCAATATCATGTAAATATCCTGCATAATCAAGTTCTTCTATTTCTTTAGGTGAAAGTTTTAATTTTCTTGCGATTTTCAGTGCATACTTTCTTACCCTTTCTGAATGTCCTGATGTATATGGGTCTTTTGCCTCAATCGCCGAGACGAGCGTTTTGATACTATCCAGATAACTCTGTTTCAATGAGGAGTATAATTCACTGTTTTGTATGGCAATAGCAGCCTGATTAGCAACCAGAGTTAAAATTTCTAAATCTCTTTCACTAAATGCATTCTTTTTGTAACTTTCAATATTTATAACACCGATTACTTTCTCTCCTATCTTCAACGGAACAGCAATTTCAGACCGAGTTTTTTCATCAAATATATAATAATGGTGATTTTTTGAGACATCATTCGCAATGTATGGTTTGCCAGTCTGGGCGACATACCCTGTAATACCTTGTCCTAAATTCAATCTCAATTTTGGTTGGACCTTTTTTGAATAAGGTTTTTCCGCAGCACGAATAACGAGTTGTTTTGTTTTTTCATCTATTAATGCTACCGCTGCCCTTTCATAATTCAAGGTTTCTTTAAGATGCCGGACAATATGCCGGAGCAATAATTCAAGGTCAAGGATTGAAGAGATTTCTTGACTGATTTGCTGGAGTAGATATAATTCTTTAACCATTTTTGATAATTCCATAGTAAGCTCTTTATGTTCGGTAATATCGGTTGCGATACCCATTATTCCCTGAACTTTACCGTTTTTGAAGATTATATGTTCACTCGTCTTAAAGTGTATTCTGGTTCCGTCTTTATCAAGAACAACCAATTCATAGGGTTTGATATTCTTTCCTTTTAACTGTTGAAGGAATGTTTTACGCGCCATCTCAATTGACTCAGGAGCGACGATGTGTTTGAAGTGTTTGCCCAGCACTTCATTAACTTTGTAATGCGAGATTTGTTCTGCAAAGTCATTGAGATAAATTATTCTGCCATTACGGTCAATGACATAAATGACTGCGCTCAAATTTTTAAAGAGTAATTTATAGTAAGGATTTATATCTGCAACATCAAAAAAATCTATAAACTTGAGTTTCGGATTATGGGGATAGATTTTCATTAATCCATTATAATTAAATCTTTTAATTTGTCAATAATATATTTTTAACATTTCTGCAAAATTATTCAGACAATTTATGCTTGATTTTTCTAAATAAAAGAATATAATTTAGGATTAGAAAGGAGTAGGTATGAAGATAAAATTCCTTGGACATGCGGCATTTTTAATAACATCAGAAAAGGGTGTTAGAATAATTACTGACCCTTATAAACCAGGTTGTTATGGAGGGGGCATAAAATACAATCCAATAACCGAAGAGGCTGATATCGTTACGATTTCCCACGAACACGATGACCACAATGAAACAAATATAAAAGGTAATCCTGTTTTTATCCGCGGAAGTGATAAGAGAGAGATAAAAGGTATAAGAATTTCTGGGCACGAGGTTTATCATGATAAGAGTTCGGGAAAAGAAAGGGGAAGAGATGTTATTTTCAATATGGAAATAGATGGGATTAATGTTGTTCATCTCGGAGACATAGGACATATAATTTCTCAATCAGATGCCGAAAAAATTGGAAGAGTAGATATTTTACTTATTCCTGTTGGCGGATATTTTACAATTGATTCTAAGGAGGCAGAAGCAATTATAAACCTACTGAATCCTAAGGTAGTGATACCTATGCATTTTAAAACCTCAAAGTGTGATTTCCCTATTGCACCGGTTGAGGAATTCACCAAAGATAAGCAAATTAAAAAGATTGATGGCGAACTAGAAATCAAAAAATCAGATTTACCTTCCCGGACAATAATTTATGTGCTCAGCCCAACTAAATAGTGGTGGTTTTTTTAAAAAATAATTTAAGGGGGTTAAATGAGAGAAATAGAATATAATACAGTCGTGGAGACAGTTGCGCGTTTGTGTAAAGAGGCGAATTATTTTTTAGGTGAAGATGTATATAATGCATTAAAAAGTGGATTGGAAAAAGAAGAATCTCCGGTTGGCAAGGATATTTTGAATCAACTACTTAAAAATGCGGATATCGCAAAAAATGAACAGATTCCAATATGTCAGGACACCGGATTTGCTGTTATCTTTCTTGAACACGGTGCTGATGTTCGTGTAAAAGGAGATATAAATCAGGCGATTTCTGAGGGGGTGGCAAGGGGTTATACTGAAGGTTATTTGAGGAAGTCTATTCTTTCTGACCCGATTAAGGGTAAAAACACAAATGATAATACACCACCAATTATACATACTACAATCGTCCCGGGTGATAAAATTAAAATCACCGTTGCACCGAAAGGCGGGGGTAGTGAGAATATGAGCGCAGTTAAAATGATGACGCCGGCTGCTGGTATTGAGGGGGTAAAGAAATTCGTTATTGATACGGTTGTGCAGGCAAGTTCCAACCCCTGCCCACCGATTGTCGTTGGTGTGGGTATCGGCGGAAATTTTGAGTATGTTGCATATCTTGCAAAGAAAGCACTTTTGCGAAATATCGGCGAGAGACATCCAGATTCATTCTATGCAGATGTGGAAAGAGAACTGCTTGAAAAGATTAACAAGACTGGAGTTGGTCCAATGGGATTGGGTGGAAGGGTTACATGTCTTGATGTGTTTATTGAAGTCTTCCCAAGACATATCGCTTCTTTCCCAACGGCAGTAAATATTAATTGCCACGCCGCAAGACATAAGAGTGCAGTGATATAAAAATAAAGAAGTGGAGGTAAAATGTCTGAACCTATTATATTGAAAACCCCGCTCACTGAAGGGGATGTTTTGAAACTTAAAATTGGTGATAGTGTTTTAATAACAGGGAAAATTTATACCGCAAGGGATGCAGCCCATAAAAGGCTTTTTGAACTTGTACAGAAAGGAGAACCATTACCCATTGATTTAAAAGGGCAGATTGTTTATTATGCCGGGCCTGCACCAGCAAAACCCGGTTATGTGATCGGACCTGCTGGTCCAACGACATCTGGTCGTTGTGATCCTTATACCCCTAAATTGATTGAGATTGGTTTGAAAGGGATGATTGGTAAGGGTGTTCGTTCAAAGGAAGTGCGGGATGCGATGAAAACATACAAGGCAGTCTATTTTGCTGCAACCGGTGGTGCGGCAGCGCTCATTGCCAAAAACATCAAGGCTGTGAAAATAGTTGCTTATGAAGACCTTGGTGCCGAAGCGATTAGAGAGCTTGAGGTTGAAGATTTTCCAGTGATCGTTGCCAACGACGCCTATGGTGGTGATTTGTATGAAGAAGGGATGAAAAAATACCGAAAGGATTAGTCTCCTGGTCAGGTTAGGGAAGCGGGTTTTATTAAAATTTTGTTGTCAATTTATTTATGTCTGCCGCACTACTTGAAGAACTATATGGTGGTATGTTGGGGTTTGTATTTACCTGCTGTAGTGGCAGAGATTGCTCTGCAAAAAATATTTGAATGTACCGTCAGAGATTGCTCTGCAAAAAAGATTTAAAAAAGGAGATAATGTGAAGAAAATATGCTTGGTTATAATCGGGGTTTTGATACTCACCTGTAGACCCCAAGAGAATGTGATAAAGATCGGTCTTGTTGCACCATTGACCGGTGATGTAAAGACCTTTGGTGAATCAACTAAAAACGGATTTCTGCTTGCCATTGAAGAAGTGAATGTGCAGGGAGGCATAAATAATAAACCGATAAAAACTTTTATCCAGGATGACAAAAACGACCCAACCGAGGCTCATAATGCCGGAAGCAAACTCATAAACCAGGATGGTGTCAAATTGATAATTGGTTCAGTTTCTTCTAAATGTTCCAATCCTCTTTCGCAGGTATGTCAGGATGCCGGTGCAGTAATGATTTCTCCTACTTCTACCAACCCCAAGGTAACAGTCAGAGATGATGGTGCAAGAAAAGATTTTATATTCAGGGCCTGTTTTATTGACCCATTCCAGGGTAGAGTAGCAGCAAAATTTGCCCTTGAAAATTTGAAGGCGAAAACCACCGCGATTCTTTACGATGTGGGAAATGACTATGTAAAAGGGCTTGCTGAATTTTATCGCGATAATTTTACCCGGGGTGGGGGTCAGGTTCTCGTTTATGAATCATATCAAAAAGATGATACGGATTTTTCCGCATTATTAACCAAGGTCAAACAGGCGAATCCCGATATTTTATATATTCCTGACTACTACAATAAAGTAGGTTTGATTGCAAAACAGGCAAGACAAATGGGTATAAAATCAATCCTTATGGGTGGCGATGGCTGGGATTCACCAGAGATGTTAAAGATTGCCGGTGAAGCAATTGTGGGTGGTTATTTTACAAATCATTATTCACCTGATGACCCCAGACCCGAGGTTCAAGAATGGGTAAAAAAATATCTGGCAAAATATGGTTCAATGCCTGATGCCCTGGCAACATTAGCCTATGATGCCACCTGTCTATTACTTGAGGCAATAAAAAAGGCAAATTCTGATAATTCGGTAAAAGTTAAAGAGGCACTTCAAGGAATAAAAGATTTTAAATCGGTCTCAGGAAATATTTCGCTTGATGAATTTGGCAATCCGATAAAAAGTGCAGTAATTTTGAGATATACTAAAACTGGACAGGAATATGTAACGACGGTAAATCCGTAGAAACGAAATCTATTACAATATAAAAAAAGAAAAACGACAAGATATTCAGGAAAGGTGATATGCAAAGGGTTTCTGCTTTAAGAGAAGATTTGCTGGATAGCGGGGTTTTTCATGGGGTGTCCCCTGAATATCTTGATAATCCTGAATTTTTGTACTAAACTTAATAAAATTATAAAGACTTATCTTGCTATTGGAGTGAACTGAGCCAGTTTTATCCTTGACTTCAAACTTTTCCTGGCTATAATTTCATTAAGGAGTCAACTATGAAGAATTGGCGCCAGAATTGGAGGTAGCTCAGGATGACGAATATCAGAGAAGGTAATTTTTTGGGTGAGCAGAGTATAGAGC
>CBFGJP010000093.1:0-9031 GCA_965649105.1 Caldifarciminota bacterium | reverse complement strand
CCCTTTTCTAAATTTTTTAACAAGTATACATAATACATCTTGAAAGGGCGGGGTTCAGCGACCTGTTTAACCGTCATTATCTCTTTTTCTTCCATAAGGGAAATCCTTTTCTTAAAATATAATTTTTCATAAAATTTATTTATAATATACAAAAAAATACAATGATTGTCAAGAGGAAATTCCGCCCTTTCTTTGAAAGAGCGGGATAAACTCCTTATAGAGTGGTGGGTTTAAAAAACTCTGCTCAGGAGAACAGGGTGAAGATTATCAGGGTATCAGAATATCAGGTTTTTACCTGACTCCTGATTTAATCAGGGACTGGCCTTCTGATATTCTCGTAACTCAAATCTCAAATTAAAGTTCTGAACTATCTCATCATTAACCCTTGATGCAAAAAAAAGTCTTTTTTGAATGAATTTAAGGTTTCCTATTGTTTTTGTCTTCTATACCAACATACGCAGACAATTTTGAAGGAAGGGATGGGGGTTTTTATCGTATTTTGATTTCTCCTAAATTCTGTTAACAATATACAAAATACGATAATAGCCAAGGCTCTGGAGAGTTAATATTTTAACATTTTAAAATTTCAAAATTTTGAAATCTTAAAATCCAGTATATCGGGGCAGAGTTTTTATTTTTTTATACTTTCTTCATTTGGTGATGGCTAAAATGTAGCATAATTTTCTCACTTTGACACTTTGACAATTGTCAAATCATCAAAGTGATAACTTGAAGAGTATGTTAACTTTTTGTCAGAGACCCATTTATTTCGCACGACAATTAGGCAATTGCCTGATGACCAAATGAGGAAATCAGGGTAAATTTTTCAGGACAGGAAGTCCGCTTGGCGGAGATCAGGAAATTTTAATAGATTATCAATTTTCCTGTGCCTTGTTCCTTATTACTATTTATACTCACAAAATATACCCCGCTATTAAGTCCCTTAGTGCTGAATTCAACTGTATGGATTCCTGGTTCTGAAATTTCATTATAAATGTCTTTGACCAGGCGTCCTGATACATCGTATAATTTTATTGAACACTTCTGATATTGGTCTATACCAAAGACAATCTTTACTTCTGAATTTTTCTTAACCAGTGTAGGCACAGAGAATGACGGTGTGTTGCCTTTAATTTTGTTTTCGGTAATGCCCTGTGTAATATCCGTACTCACCCAGAAGCGTCTGCCGCCTTCGTAATAGAATAATGCACCATTACAGGCAACTAATCCACCAAAGAAATGAGGTATGGGGAAGACTTCCTGCTCAATTGTATTTCCGGTATTGAAGGACCTCGCAATATATACGGAATCTGCACCCTGATAAAGGAAATATAGATTGCCATTTGGTGCGACATCGGTTGAGAAATTTGCATATCCATTGAATGTTATACTGTCAAGAGTGTTGGTCTGGAGATGATACCGATAGACCGGCACATCAGTGAGATAGAGGATTTTCTGATTGTTGTCATAAGAGATTTCGTCTGTTTCCTGTCCCGGGTCAACTGTCAGACCTTGCCAGGTCGCACCCCGATCAAAACTCACAAAGACTGAATCTTCTGTTTCTACAAAGATTGTATCAAGACCGGCAAGATTAGAAAGAGAGACTGGTTTTGCAAAGACCGGTGTGAAGTTTGTTCCACCTGTAGTAGAGCGTATTAAAAATGTATCACAGAGACCGATGATGGTATTGGGGTCATTTGTAATCAAAAAATCTGTTGGTAGATAATTGGAGTCCACCTTTGTCCAGTTTGCACCACCATCAGATGAGGCAAATATCGTTCCTATTGAAAAACTCGTGCCGGAAATTTGCATATCTATACAGGATGCAATAAGAAAATTAGGATTGGTTGGTGCGGATTCAATTGCTGAGCCCATTAAGAGAAAATTTTTTAATGTATCATAAGAGGCACCATAGTTTCTAATGCGGTAGATTGTTCCGCCAAGACTAATGCTATAGATAATTGTATCAACCGATGGATAACTTGCAGCACCCGGGCTTATTATCGTATGGGCATATAAATTATTTCTTTGAACTATCCAGGATAAGCCTTTATCCGTTGATTTATATACACCTTTGCCAAGACTGCCTGCATAGAATGTTCCCGAACCAGCAGGGCTGATGAGGGTTCCAATCTCCCTTGATTCAACATTGGAGAAGAGCCAGATTCCATACTGCCTGACACCCCTGAATATGCCCGGATTGATAAAACTTGAGACGATAATTGTATCATTACCAGTGAATTCTATATCCACTGCCTGGAATAGTCCAAAGGCATAAGGTTCATTCAATCTTGTCCAGGGTCCTGAGGCAGATGTTGATTGATAGATTCCGTTATCAGTTGTAATCAATACAGAATTTGGATTGTATGGATTGGGCTGGATATCGGTGACTTCGCTGACAGGTATTGTGTCAACGAATGCACCGGAAGGGGAGAAATAGATATAGGTCAGTGTGTCATCCGGAGAAGTATGTCCAGTGAGCCAGAATATACCAGGATTGCTTGTTAGGTGAGCTATGCAGTCAACACTGTAAAGATTATTGAATATGCCGATTACCTGCCACGATAATCCTGAATTAGTGCTGCGCCAGAGCCTTGGTGGAGTGCTGTCAACGAGATAGATGACTGTATCCGCAACATCAAAACTTGCGGTCTGAAAGTTATTGGTATATAACACCTCTGCCCAGTCATTTCCACCATTTAAGGTGATCCAGACCACACCGCCTCCATCAACGACTATGCCCCTTGATGGTGTTGATAAAATTCCTCCCCGTGGCATACAGTTTTCTAATGACAGGCTCCAGTTTGCTCCACCATCAGTAGTGCGCCAGACATCGCGGAAAGAAATGGCAAATGCCAGATTGGATGAAGCAGGATTGCTGATTGTGCCAAGGATTTCACCTCCAGGGATATTACAGAGATTCCAGTTCCAGGGATTGAGGACTTCAGTCTTTTTGTTTATGTATTCCGGATTATAATATTTTAATTGCAACTCCCTTATCTTTTTTAAGGGATTGGGCATAACCGTGCTGATTATTAAAAGCACTGCTATAGAATTCATTTTGCCTCCTTTTTAGGTTTTAAAATTATAGATGAAAATAATTGATTGTCAAGGGCTTAAAGGGCAATTGATAAATGAGATTCCATGCGACTGAAATGGCTAATTCAATTAACAAAAAGGGGTGAAAAATTGTGTGGATTAGATTAACTTCAAATATATATACCATCTTGACTGAATGGTTATTTTTGAATATATTAATTTATGCGATTTTTGACAATTTTTGTTTTATTTATAATGGGCTCTGCCCAGGAAATGAATTATCCTCTTTCGTATATCAGATTTGTAGGTGAGACTGCAGAAATTGAAGCGGGAAGCATTCCCTGCCTTGATTCCCTTGCAAAATTCTTGGAATTGACCGGCGCCAAAGTTGAGGTCGGCGGTCATACTGATAATGTAGGTACCCCTGCTGAAAAAATAAGATTATCTGAATTAAGGGCAAAGGCAGTCTGTGATTATCTTAAATCAAAACACAAAATATCCGAGCGAAATTTGACCTATAAGGGCTATGGTCCTTCAATGCCCATTGCCACGAACCGGACCGCTGAGGGCAGGGCAAAGAATAATCGGATAGAGATAAAAATTTTATCAGCAATCCCTGTTGCAAAACTCGAACTTATTAAAGTTAAAACCTCAGTCCATAAAGGAGGTATTTCTGAGCCTGAAGAAATAAACGCGGGGCGTGATTTGACTTTGTTTGATAGGGTGTTGACTGATTCTTTAGGCAGGGTGAATATTAGGTTTGGAGGAATAGATATTAAGGTTTTTCCAAATTCTGATATTTCATTAAATGATTTGAACACCGTGGAAAAGAGATTGGCGGTTTATCTAAAAGCAGGGAAGATAATGGCGAGAGTTTCTGATGCGCATCTATTGATTACAACTCCTGCCTGCACAATATCAACAAATAAAGGCGAATTCTTATTTGAATCAGAGATGTATTATCAGGATTTGCTCTCGGTCTGGTCAGGCTCAGTAAAGGTCGCTGCTAATGGTTCTTCAGAGTTAGTAAACGAAAATTATGGCACATTCTGTTACTATGGAAAGAAGCCAGCATCTTCTAAGATGCTCCCTGAACCGCCGGCTCTTGATACTACAATTCATAAAGGTTATTTTGAATACAATGAAAGAAATCCCTTTAAATTTTTCTTTAATAAACCCGGTGTAAAGGTTCATTTCATACTGGGCAAAGACCCGGAATTTGATGATGTTATCTATGAAACTGTGACCGAATCAGAATCCTGTATTGTGAAATCGGTAGACCTCCCTCAGGTATATCTCTGGCTCGGTTCAGTTGATGAATCTGGGCTTGAATCAAGGAGTTTGAATGTTTACAAGTTTGAAATCTTAAATCCCAGAAGAAAATATTCGGGTCCTTTACTACAAATTACCAGGCAGGTGATTGAGGATACGGATAATGGAAGGGTTATTTTTCTTGAAGGCAAGACCGAACCCGATTGTGAGCTTTTGATAAACAAGGTGAAGGTAAAGGTTCAGACAAATGGGACATTTTCATTCCGTGCCCGGGTCTCAAAAAATACGCAATATGTCAATTTATCTTCGGTTGATAAGAAGGGAAGAAGAACGAGCCTCAGATTGCCGGTGGGCAGGAAGGGCGGAATGGGCATAGGAATGTCAGGTGGTTTGTCAATGCTTGCCGGCGGAGGCCTTAATGCGTCAAAGATTGGATTGATACTGGCAGGGGATATTGATTATTTAATAAATGACAAGATAGCAATTGGACCCTTTGGAAATGTTGGTACGATCGGCTGCAAGACGACCGCTTGGGAACCCCAGGGTGAGCATTTTAAAACCCAGATATACATTGGAGGCATCAGATTAAAATACATCCTCAATCCTTATGGAGATTTTTCTTTTTATGCGGGTGCAGAATTTGGTGCCGGCTACTGGAAATCACTTTATGATAATACCGTATATGAATGGGCAATAAATCCTTATGGAGGCGGGATTTTAGGTATTAAAAAGGATTTTTCTCAAAAGTTTTCTATATTTTTTGAATGTGGTGCAGGATATTTACGCAATAAGACAAAGCCCAATATGGGCACGCAGGATATAAACTACTTAGTTCCAAAAGGATATTCGGGACTGTTTTATAGAATCTTTTAAGACTCTAACCTTACTTTGTAAGTGGGGTCTGACAAAAGAGGGGAGTGTTGCCACTCCCCTTATTATTTAGTATCTCTCTATCTTCGCCTTTTCCCGCTGCTACGGATTTCAAATGTCTGGCTTATGCCCTGGGCGTTGATATTATTGACATTAGAGACTCTAATCCGGCAGTTTGTGCCTGAGACATTTGGAACTGTCCAGAGATAATAGCCATAATTCCCAGCGTAGGCGGCTATTTGATTCCAGGTTGAACCGCCGTCAGTAGAATAGTCCAAACGGGCATTGGTAAAGTCACCGGTCCAGTCCCAGGTGATATAATAACTCCTTCCTGCATACCAGATATCCCCACTGAGTGGTGAGGTAACCCTGATTGTCTGCGGTGCAATCGTAAATGTATTGCTTGTGCCGTAATTATTTGTATTTACAACACCAACACGGACCCGGCAGCTATTGCCATAGAGTGCATCAGTCAAGGACCAACGATATGCGCCATCATTTTGTGTCGTTGTAATAATCGGGTTCCAAGTAGAACCATTGTCTGTTGAGTACTGAATCTGTGCATTTGTGAAATCGCCAGTCCAATACCAGGTAATATAATAATCCCTGCCACTCTGCCAATTATCATTTGCCTTTGGTGATGTAATTGTAATCGTCTGAGGGCTGATTGTGAATAGAGCACTCTCGTCAAATGTATTAGGATTTGCAGTTTTGGTAATCTTTATTTTAAAGTTGTTGCCCGTTGTGAGGTTTTCGGGGATTGGCCATAGATAGTAACCCCCACTGGTGCTTGAGGTTATCTGATTCCAGGTTGAACCACCGTCTGTTGAATAATCAATCCGTACAGTTCCGGTTGCTGTGCCAGTCCAGGTGATATAATAATCTCCACCTAATATCCAGTTATCACCAAGCATCGGTGAAGTTACCTGTATTGAATCTGTGACCTGGGTAGTGGTGATTGTGAAGTTGTTATCACTTATATCATAGGCATTTGCATCCTGAGCACTTACTATTCTAACCCGGCAATTCGTTGAATTGAGATTCGGCACTGTCCAGTTATAATAACCATCGTTTGTTGCGCCGGTAACGATATTTGTCCAGGTCGTCCCACCATCTGTAGAATACTGGATATTGACCGTGCTCACACCGCCAATCCATTCCCAGTGGATTGGATAATGCTCGCCACTCCGGTATGTCTCACCACCATTTGGCCTTTTGACTGTAAAGACGGGTCTTGCAATCGTGAAGTTTGAATTGCTTATATCATAGAGATTGGCATCATTGTAATTTTTTACCCGCACAAGTGCCGTAGTAGTAGGCACATTGTCAACATTCCAGGCATACCATCCGTCGTTCGTAGTTGATGAAATAATCTGTGTCCAGGAACTTCCATTATCTGTAGAATAATCAATACCCACGGTTTGGAAACTACCGGTCCAGTCCCAATGGACTGGGTAGTATCTGCCCACATAATAATTCTCACCCCCGTTGGGTGCAACTACTGTTATGGTATCCCGGGCAATCGTGAAGTTTGCATCGCTTATATCATAGATATTGGGATTTGTTGAATGGCTCACCCTGATTCGGCAATTGGGATAGGTTGTGCTTGTGTAGGGAACACCCCAATGATAACAACCATCATTATCAGTGCTGGAGACGATTGTAGTCCAGGAGGTTCCGCCATCGGTAGAATAGTCTATCTTTACAAGACCAAAACTTCCATACCAGTTCCAGTGGATTGGATGGTATTCACCAGCAAGATAGTTCTCTCCGCCATTCGGTCTTGTAATTACAATCCCTTCGGTGATATTGATAGAATGCGGGCTGGACCATCCTGATGTGGCACCCTGAACATCCCTTGCCTGGGCACGGACTGAGAATGTGCCGGTAGTGGTATAGGTATGGGTATCCTGGACTGTGCCACCACTTGGAACAAAAGGACTCCAGTTTGATGTATCGCCATCACCCCAGGCGAATCTGATTGAGATATTCTGGCCATCAGGGTCAGTCGTTGTTGCGGAGAAGGTCTGAGCAACCGTTACATAGCCATTTGTTGGTCCGGTTAAGGTTGGTGTATTCGGTGGATTATTCGCACCACCTGTGTATATCAAAATCTGGTGTGGAGAAGACCAGGATGACCGTAAACCGTGAACATCCCTTGCCTGGGCAGTGATGTTGTATGAACCTGTGTTTGCATAAGAATGGGACATTGTGATTGTAGAGCCACTTGATACATAACCACTCCAATCTGATGTATCGCCATCTCCCCAGGCGAATCTGATTGAGATTAAATCGTTATCAGGGTCAGTGGTTGTTGCATTGAAATTATAAAAGACATTGGGATTCCCACTCGTTGGTCCGGTGACGGTAGGTGCATAAGGTGGTTGGCTTGAGCCAGTGGTTATAGTAATCTGGTGTGCACCTGACCAGCCTGATGTTGCACCATTTACATCCTTTGCCTGGGCAGTAACATTAAAGGTCCCGGTTGAAAGATACGAATGGGTCATCGCAATCGTATCACCGCTTACCTGGTATGAACTCCAGGCCGATGTATCACCATCACCCCAGGAAAACCTTATCGCCACTCCCTGACCTGCCGGGTCTGTAGCATAGGTATAAAATTCATAAGAATACTGAGAACCCTGATAACCGCTTGAAGGACCCCAGGGTGTTGCGGGTGTGTTGGGCGGATTGATGACGGTTACCGTTATAACCTCTGATGTTCCTTCATTCTTTGCCTTGTCATAAGCTTTCGCATATATATTATGCTGGGAGTTATCTTGCAATGCAGAGGTATTCCAGGAGTGTGAATATGGTGATGATTGGTCAGTAGAGACGAGTATATTATCAATATAAAACTCTACCTCATTTACACCCTTGTTATCTGTCGCATCCGCAGTAATTGTAACCGTTCCGCCTACTGTATCACCGTTTGCGGGCTGGGTGATTGAGACCTCGGGCGGTTCTTTATCACCACAACCAACAAAAAACACACCTATTGTGATGCATAGTGCCAATAGTCTTTTCATAGAGACCTCCTTTGTTATGACTTTAAAAACTCTTCGGCACATTGCACGATTATTATTTGGGGAAGTATATCCATTTTACAAATAAAGTCAAGCAGAGGGCAAAAATATTTCATAACACCACAAGCGGTGTCACCCACTTGGTTAAATGGATAACACATTATCCAAAAGCACAGGTGTTGGCATGGTTTGGAAAAGGATAATAAAGTTCAATATTCTACCTCCAGCACCGGGGCAAGTTTTGCCTTCTCCTCATATTCCCGGCATACAAATTCCCTTTCTACACCATATTCACCAAGTGGTTCAAGGGCAATACCGTAATTTGGTTCACCCGAAAGCCATCTTTCAACAATCGGGGTGATATCCCATTCATACCATTTCCCACCTTCACGCTCAGAACGCGCACCTTTGATAGTCACAATAGACACAGTATTATCAGATAATTTGGGGGCTGTCTTCCAGGTGGCAGCCATTTCATCCCAGGGTGAGAGAATCTGCCTTGCTCCAACCTGGGTGGGTGCGTCTGTCCCTGAATAGTCATTGTATAATTTTACTATTGCCCGCTTTGGTCTTTTATCCCTGGGTAGATTTGAGATATCAAACTCAAGTAAGACTATCTCCTTATCAGTACCGGCGAATCCCAGGAATAATTTTGGGATTGTTACAGGATTATAAGGGTCGGTGATGTCCTTCCAGCCACCACCATCCCCGTAATTCTTATCGGGTTTCGCCTTATATATCCAGGTATCTTTTACAACCGTGCAGTTAATCTTATTCTGCATAACTGACCTCCAGTTCTCTTTTTCGCAACCGATGGTGATTAG
>CBFGJP010000092.1:2401-9206 GCA_965649105.1 Caldifarciminota bacterium | reverse complement strand
TTATGCAAGTTTGCAATACATAGAAGAAAATCTAAAAAGACTCGGAATAAAATCAATAGTATTTCTCCCCGGTTTACAAGCCCAGGAAATATTAAAATTTGCAGCTCTTTTTAAATTAAATCGTGAAGGATTTATTAAGCGTTATAACGAAATCGGATTTAATACAATCAATGTTGAATTTTGTGCTGAACAGGAAGAAACCATCCCTGAATTCCTTAGAGATGGAGAACAAATAAAAAAGACATATTTTAAGGCACTCAAAGTTACCAAGAACCTAATACAGAACCTCTGGAATCGTCAACCAGTAGATACTAAAAGTTTTCGTAGAGTGATCTATACCCTGATAGATAGTCTGAGCCAGGATGAATTTGGATTAACGGCGCTAACAGCTATTAAAAATTTTGATGAATATACATACAACCATTCATTGAATGTTGGTGTTCTTTCGCTGGCTGTCGGTCAGCGCCTTGATTTGGACCGGAAAAATCTTGTAAAACTTGGCACTGCAGGATTGCTTCATGATATTGGCAAAGTAGCAATTTCAAAAAATTTAATTGACAAAAAGGAACCTCTGACCAAGGAAGAGTGGGAAATTATGAAGATGCATTCCATTTTCGGGGTCAGTGAAATAATCAAAACGAGGGGATTAGACGATATCGCCTTTGCCTCGCTTCTTGCCGCTTATCAGCACCACTGGAATTATGATGGAACCGGTTATCCAGAAAAAATAGACACCAAAATACAACCTAATCTGTTTGCAAGGATTATTCGCATCTGTGATGCCTATGATGCCATGACCACATCAAGACCCTATCAAATTCTACCTTATCTACCCGCCGTAGCGATAAGAGTAATCTGGGCACACACTGGAAAATATTTTGACCAGATCCTAACCAAGGTTTTTATCCAGATTTTAGGAATTTATCCGGTTGCCAGTTGCGTCGAACTAAATACTGAAGAAGTCGCCGTTGTTTTACGCCAGAACCCAACCAGCATTGACCGACCAATTATAAAAATTGTATTGAATAATAAAAAAGAGAAAACAAACGGTCCTATCATTGACCTCGATAAGGAGAAAAATATACATATCGCAAGAGCAATTTATCCGCAAAAATATGATATAAATCCTGCAGAACATATTATAATAATATAATCGTTTTTTTCTATTGACTTTTAATAGAGTATGGATAGAATTCCAATATGAATAAAAAAATTGCTGTGTTGGCTTCAGGCCGCGGTTCAAACCTTGAGGCAATTATCAAAAATATTGAAAATGGATTTTGCATTGCCGATCTTGTCCTTGTCATTAGTGACAATCCTGAGGCAAGGGCTTTGCAAATTGCCCGTGCCCATAATGTAAAGGCATTATATCTCGACCCCGGTCCTAAAAAAACCTGGCTTCTACCAGAATATGAGGAGAATTATGTAAATGTATTGAAAGAGCATGATGTCTATCTTGTCTGTCTTGCCGGATTTATGCGGATAATAAAAAAACCACTGTTGAGCGCCTTTCCGAACAGAATTTTGAATATCCATCCTTCACTCCTCCCTGCGTTTCCCGGGCTTGATGTTCAAAGGAAAGCCCTTGAGTATGGTGTTAAATTTTCGGGTTGCACCGTTCATTTTGTTGATGATACGGTTGATGGTGGGCCAATAATTGCCCAAGCAGTCGTTCCCATTCTGGATAATGATACCCCAGAAACTTTGGCAGAACGAATATTAAAAGAAGAACATAGAATATATACGGAAGCAATAAATCTCGTTTTATCAGGTAAATTCAAAATAGTGGGGAGAAGAGTAATTCGAGAAGAACCGTGATAAGATACTTCAAAATCAGTAATAATAAGATTATTGAGACCGAACGCGATTCCGCAAATATACATTATTTTATAAATCCTGATGAAAATGAAAAAAGGTATCTCATCGAAAGTTATCAAATTGATGAACACACGCTCACCTCGGCACTTGACCCGAATGAACTTGCGCGATTAGAATTTGAACCGGAACATATTGCTATTATTTTAAAGAGACCCAAAAAATATGAAGCACGAGACCAGCTGTTATTTAAGGTTCCTACAATTGGCATATTTTTATTTAAAAATTTTATGATTATTGTTTCGGTCGAAGATATGACATTATTTGACGGCAAATTATTTCTTAATGTTTCAAATTTAAATGAACTTTTGCTCAAAATCATCTACCGTTCAATCCACCATTTTGTTGATCACTTAAAAGTCATCAACATGATCACCGACGAATTAGAGCAAAAAATAAATCGTTCCATGGAAAATCGGTATTTAATAAGTATGTTTACTCTGGAAAAAAGCCTTGTCTATTATCTTGATGCGATACACTCGAACAGCATGCTTATTGAAAAGATAAAGCATAATGCTGTTAAATTTGGATTTAATCAGGAACAAATGGAACTACTTGATGATATTACTATTGAAAATAATCAATGTTATGAACAGGCACAGAATTATTCTGAAATTCTTGCGAGCTTGATGGATGCTCGTGTTTCGATCGTAAGTAACAATTTAAATATTTTAATAAAAGTTTTAAATATTATTACAATATTATTAATGGTTCCGACAATGGTTGTATCAATATTTTCAATGAATGTTCCATTACCTCTACAGGGACATCCGCATGCGTTTTGGATTATTATTGGTTTATCTGGATTTAGTGTGTTGACTGTGATTTTCATCTGGTGGCGGCTGAAACTTTGAAGCGGTCGGTCGAGGGTCGGGATTGGTAAGCAGGATTAAAAACTTTAAACATTAGACCAAAAGTCCATTCCGACCCTAAACCTTTCAGCCATAAACGATTAGTTAAAGGGCGGTTAGCTCAGTTGGTTAGAGCGTCGGTCTCACATACCGAAGGTCACTGGTTCAAATCCAGTACCGCCCATACGAAATTGGCTTGCAGTCAACAGGTGGAGCACCTGAGTCAGATAGAAACTTATTATAAATTTTGTTTCTTTGCCGTATTAAACTTTAGTATATTCAAGTGCATTTTTTAATAATTCAAGGGCGGCATAAAGATGCGTAATCATAAACTTCTTGTTAACAAGCGATTCTTTTGATTTCGCTTTTGCCTTGCCAATAATACAGGTCAATTTGCTCTCCGGGTCAATTAATTCTTCTTTTTTCGTAGTTTGAGTATTTGACGGGTCTTTTACATTGATTAATATCTGCTCAAGAAAATTGCGCGCTTCTTTTAGATAGTATATCCAGACAATACCAAGCCGGATATCAAATTTTTCGTCTTCTGAATAATCCATAAGCAAATTTACTGATTCGTTATAGATCTCCTGTGCCTTCTCATAATCAATGATTCTCTGATATGCATCCGCAATTGCATAAATAGTCTTTACCCTTCCAAGGGTAGTCGGTGCTATTTTCAAATCCCTTTCATAAAACTCAATGGTATCAAATGCAATATATCTTTTTTTATATTAACTCATAGTTTATCAAGTATCAGGAAATTTCTATCCAGACTTCAATTATGATAGCAATTCTGTTATTTTGAATATCCTCCATAAAATACTGGAGAAAACTTAGTGAATGCTCATCAATAACTTTATTAATGGTTTCATCTTTAAGGTATTCCTGTTCAATGAAGATGGTTTCATACTCATTAAATCTTTCATCATTATTAATTCTTTTTATGGATTCATTATCCGAAATAATTTTTTCCTTGACCTGATAATCCGCTTTAGTCTCCTCGAATAAAAAGAAATCTTTGTTAATCTAATAACATTCTTCGTTAACAAGAATTTGACCTTTTTCGGCATTCTCTTCAAGATGTAAAACTTCATTGAGAAGATGGCCGTATACCTCTTGGCCCAATATCAAAATTTCGCTTGTTCCCACACCGATAAGTATATCGACTTTATAGCGCATCCTTTACAAAATCAGTTGTCTTTTCCGCCCCAATCTTATTGGTTAATTCGGTGAATCCAGAGATATCAGCATAAAGAATCGTTGCTAATCTCTTTTCTTGATTATATAAAGGGTAGTAAAAAATGCAAGTGATTTAAATTGTTCCTTGACTTTCTAAAAATATTTTATATAATATATCTGATGGAAGCAAAGGCCATCAAAAAGTCCCCAACAATGGAAGATTATTTTACTCCTGAAGAGATTGTTGCACGGCTTGACCGTTATATCATTGGACAATCAGATGCCAAAAAGGCCGTTGCAATAGCCTTAAGAAATCGCTGGCGTCGTCAGAGAGTCAAGGGTAAGATTAAGGATGAAATCTATCCCAATAATATCATACTCATTGGTCCTACCGGTGTTGGAAAAACAGAAATTGCACGTCGTCTCGCCGACCTGGCAAAAGCGCCGTTTGTCAAAGTGGAAGCCTCGCGCTATACAGAAGTAGGCTATGTCGGTAGAGATGTTGAATCAATGGTTCGTGATCTTGTCGAAATTGCAGTTAACATGGTACGTCAAGAAAAATATCTGGCAGTAGAAGAAAAAGCGCGCCAATATGCCGAAGAAAGAATACTTGACATAATCTTTCCGGGTCCGGTTCAAAATGATAAAAATGGAAGAGGTAATCAAACCCGTGAAAAACTTAGAGCATTACTACAAGCAAACAAACTTGACGATCGGATTGTGGAAATAGAAGTGACACGCAAAGCAACACCATTTATTGAGATCTTCAGTCAAGCCGGTATTGAAGATTTCAGTATCGCCATTGAAGAAGCCTTAGGTAATAAATTACCTAAAAAGAAGAAAAAAAAGAAAATGACTGTTAAAGAAGCAATGAAATATCTTCAGATGGAAGAAACAGATAGACTGATTGATATGGATGAGGTAATAAATGAAGCAAGGGTACGTGCCGAACAAACTGGTATCATATTTATAGATGAAATCGATAAAATTGCCGGTGGTGGTATTACAAGTGGACCGGATGTATCACGAGAAGGGGTCCAGAGGGATTTATTACCCATTGTTGAAGGTTCAAGTGTAATGACAAAATATGGCATGGTAAAGACTGATCATATCCTGTTCATTGCCGCTGGCGCATTTCATAATAAAAAGCCTTCAGATTTAATACCAGAATTACAGGGAAGATTCCCAATTCGCGTTGAACTCTCTCCTTTAACAAAAGAAGATTTCTGCAGAATTCTTATTGAACCTGATAATTCCCTGATTAAACAATATATTGCTCTTTTTAAAACCGAAGGCATTGAATTGGAATTCACCGATGATGCCATAACTGCAATTGCTGAAATTGCTGCAAAGGTAAACGAATCTACCGAAAATATTGGTGCACGAAGATTACATACCGTAATGTCAAAATTACTTGAAGAACTTTTATACGCTGCACCCAATATCAATACGCGAAGTATAAAAATTACGGGTGATTATGTTCACCACAAACTTTCTGAGATAGTTAAAAATGTTGATGTCTCAAGGTATATTCTTTAGTCTCTGAGATGGAGACAAAAGAATTCACTGTTATAAAATTTCCCAGAGTTCTTCTTTATATTGTTGATAATACTGACCAGGGAATATTCACACCGGCAATTCAATTCTGTAAATTATTCAGAAGTCAGCTCTTCGTTCTCTTTGTTCTCGAAGAACATAGAATATCAAAATTGGCATCTATAACTCACGAAAACATTGAATCAATAAAACAAAGAATTGAAGAAGAAGGGTGGGAAATGCTTTATCTTGTTGAAGATGAGGCGGTAGAAAATGGTGTTAGGACATCGCTCCATATGGAAAATGGACAGGTTCCCAGGGTGATTAAAAAATATCTGGAAAACTATAAGATTAATTTAATACTGGTAAAAAAGCGTGAAGAAACCAAAAAAATTTTTGTCTCGGCAACTGTGCCGGTATTTGGTTTGTAAATAAAGGGGGTGTAATGGAGTTAAAAATTTCAAACTTTCTCAAACCTGAGGCAGTCATTATGGAAATAAATGCCACAGAAAAATTGGCGGCAATAAGAGAGCTGGTTGAATTTATGGTTGATAAAAATATTGCACGCAACCGGGAACAATTATTTGAAGCATTGGCAAAAAGAGAAAATCTCGAATCTACAGGAATTGGAGATGGTATTGCCATCCCTCATGCGCGGACTGATTCCGTTGATGACCTGGTCCTTGTCTTTGCCCGTTCTTCGATGGGCATTGACTTTTCATCGATCGATGGTAAACCATCCCATATAATATTTTTGATTGCCTCACCCGAGAATAAAAAATCTGAATACATAATTGCACTGGCAAAACTATCCAGACTTTTAAGAAAACTTCAGGTGAGAGAGCAATTGAAAAATGCCAGTAATCCACAGGAGGTTCTTAATATAATTAAAAACAACGAAGAATAGAAATTTTATGTATTTGAAATCAATTCTGAATAAAATACCAAAATTATTTCTGTTGCTGATAACTTTATTATTTTTTACAAAATCTTTCGCAAATAAAATTCTAATTCCTATGGATTTATCTCAAACCGACCACTTAAAAGCGTACGGTATTGCCTATCACGCCCTGCAATATGGTATTGCGGTTGAGTGGTTACTCAATTATCGCGGCGGATCTTTTCTTATGGATTATAGTTTAAAAATAGAAAAAGAGTGTGCATTTGAAGGTGTCAAAGTCGAAATAGTTGAACCACCTCGCATCTTGGAAATTTATCAAACCATACAGGAGAATAATATGGAGGCAATTCTCCTGGAAAAGGCACCCAGAATTGCCGTCTACATTCCTGAAAATTTTGAACCCTGGGACGATGCAGTAACCCTCGCCCTTGAATATGCCCGAATACCATATGAACAAATCTGG
>CBFGJP010000092.1:0-2301 GCA_965649105.1 Caldifarciminota bacterium | reverse complement strand
CCCAGAATTGCCGTCTACATTCCTGAAAATTTTGAACCCTGGGACGATGCAGTAACCCTCGCCCTTGAATATGCCCGAATACCATATGAACAAATCTGGAATGAAGATGTATTGAAAGGAAAACTCACAAAATATGACTGGTTACATTTACATCATGAAGATTTTACTGGACAATACGGAAAATTTTATGCAGGATACCGCAATACCGATTGGTATCAAGAAGAAGTGAAAAAAAACGAATTACTTGCAAAAAAACTTGGATTCAAAAAAGTATCAAAATTGAAACTTGCTGTTGCACTTGCAATAAAAGATTATATAAATCAGGGTGGTTTTGTATTTTCAATGTGCTCTGCCTGCGATACCTGGGAGATTGCGCTTGCCGCACAGTTTACTGATATTTGTCATAATGTTTTTGATGGCGACCCATTCGTTCATAATAGTAATAATAAGCTTGATTTTTCTCAATGCCTCGCCTTTGAAAATTTTCAGGTCATCCTTGACCCATTTGTATATGAACACTCAACAATAGATGTTAGTATTGAAGCAGCCCAACGGGGACCAAATGTTTATTTCTCATTATTTGATTTCAGTGCCAAGTTTGATCCTGTTCCCTGTATGCTTGTCCAAAATCATACTTCACTGGTTAAAGAATTCTTAGGACAATGCTCGGGATTTAGAAAAAATGTAATTAAATCATCGGTCCTTGTGCTTGGGGAAGTAGTGGGTACGGATGAAGTTAAGTATATTTATGGTAATTTTGGTAAAGGAATGTTTACTTATCTTGCCGGGCACGACCCTGAAGATTATCAGCATTTCGTTGGAGATCCTCCCACTGATTTGCGAAATTATAAAAATTCGCCCGGATATCGTTTAATTCTCAACAATGTTCTTTTTCCCGCCGCAAGAAAGAAGGAGTTAAAAACATAGCTAAATCAAGGTTGTCAATTCCATTGCTCGAAATAAAAGAGAGAGAATTGTTATCATTCAACGACCTGGAAGAGAAAGAATTAAATCTTGCCGAGAAAAAGTATTTTACCAACCTGAAAATTATAAATGTCAGGATAGTTATTACAAAAAAGGCACTCGGTGTTAGTGCGGACTTCAATGTTCAATTCAATATTGAACTTATCTGCGCACGATGCCTCACACCCTTCATGCAAAGTTTTAATGAATCGTTGCACCTTGATTATGTTGCCGGAAGAGACCCCCTTTTATCTTCGGAAAAAGTTGAACTAAAATCCGGCGACATAGATAAAGTATATTACACCGGTCCGGATATCGACCTTTCCATTGGTATTCGCGAAACAATCATTCTTGCTATTCCGCCTGCACCTTTATGCAATAAAGAGTGTAAAGGTATTTGCCCAAGTTGTGGAAAGAATCTAAACAACGAAAAATGCAAATGTAAGATCACCAAATCTGAATTATTCACGCCGAAAACAAAAAATGTTTAGCCTGCTTATATTTGGTATTCTCTCCCTTGATACAATAATCAATGTGCCTGAATTAAGAAATGCCCATTATGGAATTTACATTCTGGATTTAAAGAGAGACAGCATTATTTATGATTACAATGGGGGTAAATTGCTGGTACCTGCCTCAAATATGAAAATTATTACGACCGCCGCATCATTGTATTTTCTTGGTAAAGAGTTCCAATATAAGACAAATCTTTATCTAAGGGGTACATTAAAAGATAAGAAATTGCAAGGAGATATTATTTTACAGGGTGGGGGTGATCCTAATTTTAGTCTTGAAAATCTTGAAAGATTTGTAAATAAAATCCAATGTCTGGGCATCAATGAAATAAGCGGTGGGATAATTATTATTGATGATTATTTTACAGATGAACGACTACCTACTGGATGGTCCTGGCATTATCTTGATGCAAAATATGCACCGGAGATAAGCGCTCTCTCATTTAATAAAAATGTTGTATCGGTAAGACTACGTCCCACAAACATCGGAGAAATAGCAAATGTCTCTATATATCCGGTTACGGATTATGTAAAATTGAACAACCGTATGATAACAACGGCAAATGCAGAAAACATAATCATTTACCGGAAGCCCGAGGAAAATACTATCATTGTTGATGGATTTATAAATATTAAAAGTGCGCGGGATATTAACGTGGCAGTTAAGGATCCAGCACTGTTTGCTGGAGAGTATCTCAAAGAAAGATTAATTGCCGGTAGTATAAAAATCGCCAATCCTGTCTCAAGAATAAAAACGTATGAATTATTTTTGAACCCGACCCACCCTCTTTTATTAGATTCAATCCTCTCCCCGGCCCTAATA
>CBFGJP010000091.1:0-9657 GCA_965649105.1 Caldifarciminota bacterium | reverse complement strand
AGAAATAATCAAAGGTGTCCTTGCTTCATCTATCAAAATACTATCAACCTCATCAACTATTGCATAATAATGCCCTCTTTGCACCTTGTCTTCCCATCTCCATACCATATTATCGCGGAGATAATCAAATCCGAACTCATTATTCGTTCCATAAGTAATATCACAATTATATGCCTGCTTTCTTGGTTCGTTCTCCATACCTTGCTGAAGGACACCCACCGTAAGACCCAGAGACTCATAAACTGGTCCCATCCATTCCCTGTCCCTTCGGGCAAGATAATCATTGACTGTCACAAGATGGGCACCTTTACCGGCTAATGCATTGAGGTATAAAGGCATAGTGGCAACAAGGGTTTTACCTTCACCGGTCTTCATTTCAGCAATCTTACCTTCATGCAATACAATTCCGCCTATCAACTGAACATCAAACGGAATCATATTCCATTCGGTCTCTATATCAACAACGAGCCACTTTTTCCCCACAAGTCTTCTGCAGGTTTCTTTTACCAAGGCAAATGCCTCAGGAAGGATATTATCAAGAGTTTCGCCATCCGCAATCCGTTTTCTGAAATCTTCTGTTGTCTTAACCAAATCTACACCCTGAAGTTTGGGATAAATGATATTGATTTTCTCAACAATGGGCCAGAGCCTTTTTAATTCCCGTTCAGTCTTACTACCAAAAACCTTGGTCAATAATTTTGTAAGCATATAATCTTCTTTAATTATAACGAATAAATGCCTTATGTCAACAGCCTGTTGTCGCCAAATTATCTCCAAACCTCAAAAACCGAGGTAAACAGAAGAAAAGAGTAAGTCTATTTATCCTGTCCCCTATATACCTATAATTTGCATAATATCTGAAATCATACCTAACCTAATTTTTCCAATCTCGCATAATTTTGCAATGCATCGTAAAATGCCTTCCAGAATGGGTCGACCTTGGGATGTTCAAGGGGTTTCTCTTGACCTCCTTCTATTAAAATCATTCCATATTTTTTATCAATCAGTTCACCCACAATAGAAGAACTTATTCCCTTCTCTTTCAGAACTTCTACTACCTTTTCCGCTTTATTTTCGCGGCAGGTGATAATCAATGTCCCTTCACTGATTGATTTATATGGGTCAATCCCAAATAAATCACAGATTTCCTTTACGCAATCTTCAATCACAATCTTCTCTTTCTCTATCCGAACACCGAGATTTGCGGCCTGGGCAATCTCATAAAGGCCACCCCATATCCCGCACTCTGTAGCATCGTGCATTGCTGATATACCATCATCTCTGACACCAATCTTTACTGCGGTCATTGCATCTGCAACGACGGACATCTTGTAAAACAGATTTTCAGCTCTGAGCGCAAACTCTTCACCAAATTCTTTTGTCAGTAATTTAGGAAACATCGTGGCAAAGATTCCACTTGCCTCTACTGCTGGTCCTTTGGTAATAATTATTTTATCACCCTTACGACAGAATTTTGGTGATACATATTTATCTAAGTCTCCAACTGCCAGCACTGTCGCACCACCAACCATTGGATAATAACAATTATCATAACGGGCAGTATGGCCACAAACAATAGCCATCCCCATCTTTTTACATTCTTCATCTATCGTTGTCCAGATGGTAGTAAGTTCCTCTTCAGTCATTGACAATGGCAGGTTCAAATCTATCGTTAAATATGTTGGTGGTAAGCCAGAAGTTACGACATCCGATGCCAGGATATGTATTGCAAACCAGGCAGCGCGCTTAAAACCATATTCAGGCACAATGAATACCGGGTCCGAGGTCATCGCTACTGCTTTATTTCCAATCTCAACGATTCCTACATCAACCCCGTGCTGAGGACCAACAAGTATGTGTTTATTCTCTGCCCCGAGGTGTGGATAAATCAATTCATTAAAGACCTCGGCAGATATTTTGCCGATATCCGGTAGTTTTGCCATTTAACCTCCTATGTCTATAATACTGAAAAATTTAACATAATCTTTAATTCCCTCCCCGGCAAAGAAACACCCTGAAAATCTTCGTAAATATTGTCCAGAAGATTAGTAATAGAAAAACGACAAGCCAATTTAATCTGCCTGAAGATAGTAAATTCTCTGTTCAGTGTGGTATTAAGCAGAAATCGGTTATCATCTTTGTCATAAAATGACCACTTGAGATCAAAATCAAAGGTTGAAAAGATTGTTGTATTTAAATGTGTAGTAATTTTAGGGATCTGTAAGGCATATTTTGATATATATTCCGCAGGTAATTCTTTAATTATATGGATATAAGAAAGAGCGGCTTTTATTTTTATCCAGGGAAGGGATGTTAATTTCAATGACGGCTCAATACCATAAAATTTTGTCCCTCCTATATTCATTACGTGCCATACGGATTCATTAGATTTTTTTACCCAGTCAATATCGTTGTCTGTTAATCTGTAATATCCAGCGATTTGAGCAGTTGTATGTCTATGCTGAAAATCTAACCCCAACTCATATTCCCAACCATTTTCAGATTTGAGCAGTGAATCGCCCCTATTTGCCGGGTCCTGATAATAGAGTTCGGTGAATGAAGGTGCCCGAAATGAACTGCCCATTGAACCGCTAAATTTTAATGAGGGCAATATTTTATAAGCAAAACTAATGTGTGGATTTATTGAATTTTTTATTTTCCGATAGTAATCATCTCTAAGCCCGACAATTAAGATCAATCTTTCATCAAAGTGTTTCCTTTCTATCTGTAAAAATAGCGCCATCCTTTGTAAAGAATGCTGTCCAAGCCTTGTGCTATTCAAAGAGTCCACAAAACCTTCAGCACCAAAAATAATATATCCAGACTTTTTAAGGTCTAAATGGTTGATCAGTTGTGCACCATAGGTAAAACTTTGATGGCGATTGGCGTAAAATTCTGGATTATCCCGGTCCAGAACAAATGTATCAATGTGGGTGCGAAATGATAAAATAGGATTTAGCATAAAATACCGTGTTATGATAAACTGGCTATTTAAACTGGTAAAGAATGCCTGGTTTGACTCCCAGGAAGGATAAGGCGCATAAAAATTCTTTGCCCCGAATGACTTATTTAGGTAGCCAATTGAGAGGTCATTTCTAACCTTGCTTCCGATGGGAATATTTATTTTATTGAAAAGATTATATGTTTGATACTCATACCCTGGTTCATAGCCACCTGATGATTTATTTTCAAAATCTATTGAGAAGATTTTATTACCAATGCCCACATTAAAATTGCGATAGGAGAAACTGCCAATTCCTAACTGCCCTTTAATCTGCCCTGACCTTTTTGTAATAATATTTATCACACCACCACAGGCATCAGAGCCATAGAGTGAAGAGGCAGTGCCGTGAAGAATCTCTATTCTTTCAATTTCGCTCAAAGGGACTGGAATATTCAAATTGTGATGCCCGGTCTGTGGGTCATTTACCCTGACACCATCTATCATCACCAATACCTGCTGGAATGTAGAACCTCTGATGCTCGGGTCTGTTTGGATATTATCACCCCTTACTTTCATATCAACTCCAGCAATTACATCAAGCAATTCAACGAGCGAGGCGTGCCTTGTTATTTCTATTGAATCAATGATCGTAACTGTCCTTGTGATTTCCATAATATCTTTTGGATACCGCGTAGCAGTAACGACTACTGGTTCTATCTCATATATTTCCTGTGCAAAACCAAAAACAAAAACACTCAAAAGTATTACAGTTATCATTTTACTTATAAATAACATTGCCATATTACTCCTTTCTTTATTTTGATTCTTCCCAACCCTCAAAACCCTCTTTAAATAAAAATATCACAATAATTAAACCGACTATTGGGTCAGCCTGCCAGAAGCCAATTAAGTAGTTTAACCCTAATCCTATAGGCAGGACTTAATCCTTATTGTCTCAGCGATTTTTTTCATATTCTGAGATCCTTTATTTTTTCTGCCGAGACTGGAAGCACCGCGAGTTCGTAAGAATTTTTGATTTTAACAATAGCTGGATTTTCTCCTTTATAGTCACTATAGCCGAGACAGAACTTGGCGGCAGTTTTGATATCTTCTTCATCTTTGTATTTACTCAATAATGTTACAGGTCCAACAAACTCGCTTACTTCCAACAAGATATAATGATTAGAATTCGCATAAGCACGCAATATCTTATTTTCTTCTTCGTTCCGCCCAACGATTACCTTTGCGCCACTGGGGAGGCGGAAATGGCGACCATACCTTAAGAGCACAATCTCTTCAAAAGAATATTCATTATGCTTAAATGCTTCTTTTAGGCGTAGGGCAAAATTGGGGTCGGTCAGGCGACAGCCACCGGCAGGGCAGGGATAATCAAAGATATCCTTCTCTTTTGCAAGTGCTATCTGGGGTTTTCTTGAGCGACCACTGATACTCAACAATTTTTCACGGTCAATAATCCCTTCTTTTTCAGGAATCGTCGGCTCAAAAAATTTTGCACTCAAGGGTCTCAATAACCTGCCATCTAATCCTGATTCTCTTTCAATAATTCTCATCGCCCTTAAATTCTGGGACATCGGTCTCTCACCAAGCACCTCACCAGTAAAGACAAAATCGGCACCGACTTCTTCCTTATATTGGCGTGCCTTTGAAAACATAAATATCCGGCAATCAATACAGGGATTCATATTCTTGCCATAGCCATATTTAGGATTTCTTATGAGCTTAATATACTCTTCTTTAAATCCGATAATCTTCAATTCAATACCGAATTTTTCTGCAACCTTCTTTGCCTCATTCTGACATCCCTTTTTTGTGCAGGTGCAAAAAGGGGTGACAAAATTTAATGCAATAACCTCAATCCCCTGCTCAAGTATAATCTTCACCGCAAGGGTTGAATCAAGACCACCAGATAATAAACCAATTGCCTTAGCCATATTTTATTGATTTTTTGCAGATATCAGCAAGGGTATGGCTTTGAAAAAATCTCTCTATCAAGCGCCTTAACTCCTTCCAGTACGGCTTTGCTGGACATTTTCTGCTTCTCGGACAGGATTTTCTCTTATTATCGGCAACGCAGAAGACCGGTGCGAAGGATTCTCCAACTGCAGACATTATTTCTATTAACTTGATAGTTGAAGGATTTTTCGCCAGTTCATATCCGCCCCCGGGACCCTTTTTTGTTTTAAGAAGCCCTGCCCTGTTCAATTTATAAAAAATCTGCTCAAGATATTTTTCGTTGATCTCTTCACTGCCCGCAACCTCTTTTAGATTAACTGCCCTCTTACCATACCGAGCCCCCAAATAAGCCATTGCCCTTACCGCATATCTGGTTCTGGTTGTTAACTTCATAGCATAATAGTATATCAAAAAAGTAGGGTTTTGTCAAGTTATAATCGCACGGTCTATACACTTCTTACAGAAATTCAGATCATAATTTTTAAAGCAGAGTAAATCTGCCACTCCAATTTTGTTCATCATTATTCAGGGAGGTTAAAGATTGGGGGTATTAAAGATATACGTTTTCTTCTTTATAATCCAGCGAGAAGAATAAGAATCGGGTTGGGCAATTTTTAAGACATAATCAGCAAAAATTTGATTAACCTTTTTCTAATAATCCCAGAATTCTTCATCGTAAATTGCATAGGTTGGGAAATAGTTAAATAGCGGCCAGATTAATTTATTGGAAAAGTCATGATAAAATTTATCCATAGTTTCTTCGTTTACATAAACGGGAAAGGCATTACTCTTTGATAATAACAGCGAAGTTAATGTTTGCTGACTTTCGCTATTTTCAATACCGATACCAGGCCAGCCAACCCAGATGGATTGTGCATAGAACTCTGAGATACCATTTAAGGAATCAAAATAGACACTGAGTCCAGAAACAAGCCCACCAACACTCTGTTTAAATTTAAATTCACCATTTTTCAAGGTAACCGTAACCGGTAGTCGGTTGGAAACAATCAGCAAATGCCGTGATTGATGCAGATTTTGGGCTTCAACCGAATTAGTCATATAACATAATAATTAATCTCATAACGATAATGAATCTTCCATATCCCTGAAATAAACCTTGAAAAAATTTATTGGATGATTATAATAATTAGTCGCCAGCGTAGCTCAGGTGGCAGAGCAGCGGTTTCGTAAACCGCAGGTCTCCGGTTCAAATCCGGACGCTGGCTATGATTTTTCAGGAATTTTTGACTTTTCCAGAAGTAGATCCGTGTTTCCTTTTACCAAAAGTTAGTAATCTGTAAACCTTTCTTAAAAATTGTAGGGCGAGGCTATCATTAGCCTCAAAGAAGAGATACTCTATTGCTGATGTAAAAAAGAAAGTCAAAGTAGCAAGATCTAGCGAAAGAAAAAATAGATTCTTGGTCAAATTGCCCTGCCATATTTTGTTGTGAAATTGAAAAACAAGCCAGCAGATTTTTTTAATTATTGACTTGTAGGATTTTCTGAATAGCATCTAACAGGAGACAATATATGACGATAAAAGAAAAAATTCTAAAAGTAATCAAAAATCTACCGTTACATTCATCGTTTGAAGATGTTATGGGACATCTTTCAAAATATCCTGAAATGCCTGTGAGGGAAAAATGATACAGAGTTTCATAATAACATTCAGAGAGACATTAGAAGCCGCTTTGGTCGTTGGAATTATCTTGAGTTATCTTGTTAGAATTAAACAAACAAAATACAATAGTGTTGTCTATATTGGCATTGCCTTAGGAATAATTGCCAGCATTATCGGCGCTCTGCTATTCACAATAGTTGCCGGTGGATTTACCGGTAGGGCAGCAGAAATTTTTGAAGGAATTACAATGTTGGTTGGAGCATTACTTCTCACTACTATGATATTGTGGATGATGAATCAGAAACATATAGCTAAGGAATTAGAGGATAAAGTTAGTAGAGAACTTACCGACTCTAATTGAAGTATTAAGTTATCTTATCTACCTCATTTTTGTCTTTGTGCTCTGGAGGAAAATAGAAAAGGGTCATAATATTTCGTAGAATGTAATAATTCTATCAGCCTCAATGACCCTCTGCGGCGATTCCTCTTACTGGACATCCCCGGATGACTACCTCACTACCTTTATTTATTTCTTTAGTTTCCTCAAAACCTTATTAAATTCTTCCAGCCCTTTAATCAGCACTTCACACATAAAGAGTTACGCATTAAGTGGCCTTTCAATCTTTACTTTCCTTTCCTCAAACCAGGAATATACTGCAGGAACGATGAACCAGGTGATTATATGGACAACCATACCACCGAAACTCGGTATTGCCATAGGCAGCATAATTTCTTTACCGGTGCCACCAAAGATAAAGATTGGTAGTAATGCTAAGAATGTTGTCGTAACTGTCATAAATGCAGGTCTGAATCTTGCCTTGCCGGCCTCAACTGTTGCCTCAATTACTTCTTTTTTCGTCTTTGGTTTTCTCCGGGCAAATACCTGGTCAAGGTATGTAGTAATCAAAATCGCATCATCATCAGCAATGCCAAATACGGCAATGAAACCAACCCAGACCGCAGTGGAGAAGTTAAAACCATATATGGCAAGTAATATAATTCCGCCCGCAAAGGTTACCGGGACAGTAGAAAAAATCGTTAAAGAACGGCGATGGGACTTAAAGTTCATAAAGTTTATAATATAGATAATCAAAAGGCTTAAAGGAATTAAAACAAATAATTTGCGCTGTGCCCTGATAAGATTTTCAAATTGCCCTGACCACTGGATTGAATATCCCGATGGAATCTTACCCGCCATCTTTTGTGCCACAACCCTGCTTGCCTCTTTTACAAAACCCATAAGGTCTCTGTTGCGCACATTAACGAGGACATAGGCACGGAGCATACCAATCTCTGAATTTATCATTGCCGGACCTTCGGTGATACGAACCTCGGCTATCTGACCGAGTGGCACATAGCCGCCATCCATTGCAGGAATGAGTATCCTTTTAATCTTCTCCGGTGTATCACGCAATTCTCGTGCAATCCTCACCCTTACCGGATATCTTTCCCTACCTTCATAGGTCATTGTTAGATTCTCACCGCCAATCGCCATCTCAACAACCTCCCTCACATCCTGGATATTCAAGCCATATCTCGCAATATGTGTTCTATCAGGGATAATTTCAATATAAGGTTTACCTGTAATCTTTTCTGCATATAAATCCTCAGCACCTCTTACCCCTTGAATGATTTCTTTTATCTCTTCAGCAAGGAGCTGTAGGGTATCAATATTTGAACCAAAGACCTTTACACCGACCGGTGTCCTTATTCCGGTTGAAAGCATATCAATTCTGTTTACAATCGGCTGTGTCCAGATATTGCTCACACCCGGAAATTTTAAGAGTGAATCAAGGGAATGGATTATATTTTGTTTTGTCATTCCTTTACGCCAGAATCTCTTATTCTTTAATGTGATTATCGTCTCAAACATCTCAATCGGCGCCGGGTCAGTCGCAGTTTCAGCCCGACCGAGCTTACCAACAACATTTTCTACTTCTGGAAATGTCTTGATGATACTATCCTGTATCTGCATAATCTTCATTGCCTCGGTTAATGATACAGATGGTGCAACCACGGGCATAAAAAGAATTGTTCCCTCATCAAAAGGTGGCATAAACTCACTGCCAATCCTTGTGCTCAAGAATAGGGCAATAGCGATGATAGACAAAGGAATCAATAAAAATTTTATCCTGTTCTTTAAAACCCAGCGTAGAATTTTCTCGTAAACCTTTAATAGAAAACCTATGATTGGATTTGCCTCTACCGGCCTCATCCTGCCCCGCAAAAGATAAAAACTCAAGACAATCGTTAGACTCAAAGCAACGATGATTGATGCCCCCAACGCAAATGTCTTTGTAAATGCGAGAGGTTTGAACAATTTGCCTTCCTGTGCCTCAAGGGCAAAGACGGGGATAAAAGAGATGATTGTGCTTGTGATCCCGGTAACTATTGCTGGTGCAACCTCCTTTGCGGAATCAAGGATTAAATCAATCCTGTTCTTTTCTTTATAAAGAACTGAGTGCCGATGGATATTTTCAGTCATCACAATACCTGCATCAACTAATGTTCCAATCGCAATAGCAATTCCACCCAGCGACATAATATTGGAATCAATCTTTAAAAGATACATAATTATGAAAGAGATAATTACTGCTACCGGTAAACCGAGTGAAATTATAATTGCTGAACGGAGATGGACTAACAACAGCAATACTACGATTATACAAAAAATTATTTCCTGAATGAGTGTATCACTCAGGGTATTGATGACCCGATGGACAAGTTCGGTGCGGTCATAAAAGGGCACAATCCTTACACCCGGAGGCAGTCCCGGGGTTATCTCATTTATCTTCTTTTTAACCCTTTCAATTACTTTTAATGGATTCTCTTTGAATCTGACAATCACCACTCCACCAACGACTTCTTTCCCTCCTTTATCAAGTGCTCCTCTGCGAAATTCAGGACCAATCTGGATTCTGGCAATATCCTTTAAAAAGATTGGAGTTCCGTTATTTACACCAATGCCAATATTCTTTAAATCATCAATTGAGTGAATAAAACCAACCCCACGAATTATATACTCCATTCCACCGCGTTCAATCACCTTTGCTCCGACATCAATATTTGAATTCTTAACTGCGTTGAAGACATCAGAGAATCTTATTCCATAAGTCGC
>CBFGJP010000090.1:0-9953 GCA_965649105.1 Caldifarciminota bacterium | reverse complement strand
GAAAAATGGAAATTATTTTTTTAGTGTTTATTGTATCATTAACAGATACCCCTGTATTAAAGGATACAATCATAGTTAACGACTGGTGGTATCTTGGTCCATTTTCTGGGGGAGTGCGTGAGGGAATAACTGGATTGAATATAGATTTTTCTGATGAAAAATTTCAACCAGATACCACAAAGATTTATTATAGTTTTCTTGTCCCGGGTGGAATTATTAAATGGAGAAAAATACATTCCAACAATGAAAATGTGAAAATTGAATATAATGATGTACCCTGGGATACAATCCAGGATTATTATGGGGTTGCCGGTCTTGCCGGTGTAAGTATTGTTTATGGAGAATTTGAATTTTGTGATAGAATATCCGCCCTGTTAAGTGCTCGGGGATTGGGTTCGGTTATTTTAAATGGCAGAGCCTATCCCGGTGATTTATACAGGGATAACTATGTCCAGATACCAGTCGTCTTAAACAAGGGCAAAAACAAAATTATCGCGAAACCCAGTAGCTATGGCGAACATTCATTTTCTTTAAAAATTATTACCAGCCCACCATCTTTAATGATAATCAAAGATATTACTAAACCTGATTTCATTAGTGGAGAGAGATACTCTGGCTATATTGGTGTACCGATTATGAATACAACTGAAAAAACAATAAATAACTTGAAGGTCGAAATTTATGGAGAAGATATAAATAAGACCGAAAGAGAAATTTTAAGAGTTATGCCTTTATCAATGGTAAAGATTCCTGTAGTTTTAGAATCAAAACAAAAAATAGAAAGGGTAGATAGCATACTAATCAGAATTCATATTTACAATAGCATTTATGAAGCAAAAGACTCTCTATGGATAAAGATTAAAAGGCCCGATGAGCCTTATGTGAAAACATTTATCTCAAAGATTGACAACTCCTGTCAGTATTATGCAATCCTGCCACCGAAAAATTTTAACCCGGAATTTGCTTATGCATTAATTATGTCCTGCCATGGCGCAGGTGTTGAGGCAATAAATCAGGTTAAGTCATATTCACAAAAAGACTGGGCATATATTGTAGCACCGACAAATCGGAGAAGATACGGATTTGACTGGCAGGACTGGGGAAGGCTTGATTTCCTTGAGATTCTTGAAGATGTAAAAAAGAATTTTAAGATTGATGAGGATCGTATCTACCTCACAGGTCATTCAATGGGTGGCCATGGTGTCTGGCATATTGGACTATCGCATCCGGATTTATTTGCAGCAATTGCACCGAGTGGAGGCTGGACAAGTTTCCAATTGTATTTCCCATGGTTTTTGCAGCGGAGTGTAATCTTTGCTGAGCCTGAACAGATAAAATATCGTGATATGGCTCTGAGAGAAGATATTACGCCAATTTTTTTAGAAAACGCACTAAATTTGCCTATTTATATTCTGCATGGTGGGGCCGATGATAATGTTCCGCCGATTCAAGGACGGATAATGGCACAGTATTTGAAAGAACTCGGCTATGATTTTGTATATAATGAAGTAGAAGGAAAAGGACACTGGTGGGATATTGATTCAACTCCTGGCATTGATTGCGTGGATTTAAAAGAAATGATGGAGTTCTTAAATGAGAAAAAAGGGAATCCATATCCAGAGAGTATCGTGTTCAAAACATCAAATATCGCACATTCAAATAAGGCATACTGGATAAGAATTGACGAGCTGGATAATATATATCAGGTTGGAAAGATCAGTGCGACATTGGATACAACTTATTGGGTTGAGCAATTTATGAATTCCTGGTATAAGATAAGTCAATACTCTATCCAGGCTGAAAATATAAAAGTTTTTAGCGTCCTTTTTAATGGGATAAAGCTAAAGCCCGATTACCTTATATTTAATATTAATGGGATGAAGATTGAATGTGAATTTGATGGTAAGGATGAAATTACCTTTGAAAAATCAAAAGATGGCTTTAAAATCATCAGTAACAATAAAAAGAAGTTATACAAGACTAAAGAACTTTACGGTCCGATAAAACAGGCATATTTTAGCCCATTCATTTTAGTCTATGGCACGCTCGGTGATTCAATTGATGCAGAAAACAATCTCCATCAGGCAAGGCTCCAGAGTTATGCCTGGTGGATAAGGGCGAATGGATTTTGTGAGATTATTCCTGATACTGAAGTCACAGAAGAACATATTAAAGATTTTAATCTCATACTCTTTGGTAATTCGCAAACCAATACAATTATTAAGAAAATAAATAATAGACTGCCGATAAATTTCTGGAACGATAATAAATCTATTAAGGCAATGATAAAAAAGATCGGTCCAAATGAAGATTGTATTGCCATAAAAAATCAGGTCTTGAACAACCCTGATTTATGTTTAATGGAAATTTATCCTAATCCATTGAATCCACAGAGATTTGTTCTTTTATATTCAGCAACGACAAAAAAGGCACAGAAGTATTTGGGATTATTTCCAGCAATTTATTCAGGCTCGGGTCTACCGGATTTCATCATCTGGAATGAAACTGCCTCAAAAAATAGCTGGGCAGGAGTTATTTCTGCTGGATTTTTTAATAAACACTGGCAAATTGATACTAACTTAATCTATATTAAAGACTGTGCAGACTGATCAGCAATTTTAATTTAACAAAATAAAATTAGATAAGCGAATGGCTTACGGTTATCGTAATTATTCCAACCAGCATCTAAGGATTCTGGCTCTAAGCGCCTGAGGCAGATTAAAAAAGTACTTGACAACTGCCAATTTATTAATATAATTGACAAGATTGTTCTTTGAAAAATTCTGGTTAGGTGTCTGTTCTCAAATCGGAAAAGGGGTGAGAAACTGAGAAATTGGTTTGAGAACCTGGAAAAGAAAAAAGAATTAAGATTAACGGATAAGGGACACAATTGGAAAAATGATGTGGGAAAAGGTTCTATGGCTCTGCCTTCTTCCACATTATATGGTTAAGAGTCACTTATATAATATATAATGGGAGTAATACAATGAAAACCATAAAATTGATTGTAATATCTTCATTAGCTCTTATTATACTCAAGTTTTCATCTGCTGCACAAAGGGTTGTGGTTGCGGAGATGATAACTGACGAGGGCTGAAGTGCTTGTGGTGCAGCCAGTGGGACACTGGCACAGATAGTTCTCAATCATCCAGGAAAAGTTGCCGCAGTAGATGTTCATTATCCTGCAGGTGATTCCTTCTTTTTGCAGGAAGGATATGACCGAATCCATTATTATCCACCACCATTTTATGGAATGTATGTTTCGCCCTGGCTCTGGTATGATGGCAATCAACATGGAGAGATGGATTATACCCAATGGGAATCAAAGATTGTCAATAGAATGAATCAGCCCGCACCAGTGACAATATACCTTGATGGTGAATATTCACCAAGTAGTAATTCAGGTGTCTTATATGCGACATTCAGGAATGATTCAAGTGCAGCAATTAGCGGACGTGTGATTATTGTAATAACTGAAGATAGTCTATTTTATCCGGCACCAAATGGCGCAACCTGGCATTGTAATGTACCCAGGGATTATGTTCCTGACCATAATGGAACAATTGTTTCCATTCCTTCAGGTGATTCAATTACCATAACGATGCCTTTTACTACACATCCAAACTGGGATAAAACCCACTGTAAGATCAAAACCTGGATCCAAAATGATGTTATGCAACCAGATTCAACAAAGGAAATCTGGCAGGGTGCAATGGTGAATCTGCTTGAACTTGGAATAAATGAGGGAATGGTCAGGAAATATGAAAAAACAACGGTTCAGGTTATACCCAATCCCTGCCTGCACAATAAGGATATCTATTTCAAACTGCCTTATGTAACAAATTGCGAAATTTCAATATTTGATTGCACAGGAAGGAGGATTAATAGATTATCAAATAATACAAAGATGATAAAATGGAATCTAAAAGATAACCAGGGTAAGAGATTGACCTCTGGGGTCTATATTTACCGGGTGGTGACTGAGGATTTTAGCGCCACCGGTAAGATTGTAATTGAATAAAAAGGAGGTCTTATGAAATATCTCTTAACACTAATATTTATGCTCGGGTTTTTGAGCGCGGGCAACTGGCTCATCAATGGTGATTTTGAAGAAGTATTGAATACGGGCTGGACAGCAACCCAGGGCGGTTCATACACATATATTGACCGGGCAACAACCTATGAACCAGACCCTGATTATGAAGTTCGTGTAGAGAAAGGTTCAGGAAATGGATTCGCAAGACTCTCTCAGACGATTGATATTACAACACCGAGCGAATTTAATTTTTCAGCCAAGATAAAATTATATGCATATGACAACAATGCAGATACACTAACTTATGGTGCGGCAGCACTAATGATAATTTATCGTAATTCCTCAGGAAGTTTTCTGGGTGAAACAAGGATCTGTCAATTCACTTCTCCCTGCCCCTGGCAGAATACTCCAACCTGTCATTTAATAACTGTGGAAGATTCTCTATGGCATAATTATTCATTCAATCTTCAGAGCGAACTGGGAAACCTGCCTGGAGTGAATCCGGCAAATGTTAAGAAGATAGAAATTGCGTTATATGATACTACTGCCCACACTTGTTGAGGGGCATCACAACTGGCGAAGGTCTTCGCCGATGATATAAAATTGAATTATACAGGAACGCAGCTTTACCTTACATTTATAAAGTCTAAAGTTTATGACCCGATGGGAAATAATAATGGAAGATTGGATCCGGGTGAGACGGCAAATATCACCGCGTTTCTAAAAAATATTGGCGGGGCAAATTTCACAAATCTGAATTCTACACTTTCAACAACGAGTCCTTATATTACTATTACGGATAATTCAGGCTACTTTGGTACAATCCTCATTGATAGCACAAAGGAGAATATTTCTGACCCTTATGTCGTCAATGTCAGTTCATCAACACCACAGGGGCATACTGCTCAATTTCGTCTGATAACGACCCAAGGCACCTTTGCAGATACATTCTTCTTTAATCTTGTGGTTGGCTCGTATCACTATCTTGTGTGGAATCCAGACCCAACTCCAACCCCGGGACAAACAATGCATAATATACTCACATCGCTGGGTTATAGTGGGTTCTATTCAACAACCCTTCCAACGACAGACCTTGGGATATATAGAGCAATACTCGTTTGCGTAGGAATATATCCCAACAATTATATCATAGGTTCTTCAAGCCCTGAGGCAACCGCACTCGTTAACTATGTTAATAGCGGTGGCAGGCTCTATCTTGAAGGTGGCGATGTCTGGTATTATGACCCATTGATAGGTGGCTATAATTTCTGCCCACTATTCGGGATAAATGCTACTGCGGATGGGAGTTATGATTTAGGTCCCATACAGGGGCAGACAGGCACATTCACAAACCAGATGTATTTCAACTATGCCGGTGAAAATAATTATATGGATTGGATAAGCCCGAGCGGAACAGGTTCATTTTTGATATTTAAGGATGTTGACCAGGGTTATGATTGTGGAGTTGCGCGTGATGCTGGAACATATCGGACTGTTGGCACATCTTTTGAACTCGGCGCTTTGGTTGATGGTGGCGGTGTATCAACCCGTGCCGCGCTGCTGGATTCCATACTCCATTTCTTTGGAATATTCCAGGTGCCTGTAGAAGAAAAAAGGCAAGAAGAGCTGCAGAAAATATCTTTACAGGTTACACCGAATCCATTCAGAGGAAAGACTGAAATCAGATACCAGATGCCTGATACCCGATACCTGATGCCGGATGCCGGATACCAGATTTCAGATTATTCCTCATCTCATATCCCACCATTAGCCACTTTGAAGCTCTATGATATTTCTGGCAGGTTGGTTAGAGATTTATCTCGGTTAACGGTAAACGGTCAAAAGTCAACGGTTGTCTGGTCAGGTGACGATGAGATGGGGCACAAACTTCCTGCTGGTATTTATTTCATTCACCTTGAAACGAAAAATCTTAAACATACTGAGAAATTAATAAAAATAGAATGATTATATTAGCCGTTAGTATTACATAAAAAGGGGGTCTTATGAATAGCAATAAGTTTGTCTTGATAGTTTTAGTGCTTGCCTCTCTGTCGTTTGCCCAGTGGCAAGCAATAGGTCCTTATGGTGGCAATATTCGCTGTATGGTCGTTTCTCAAACGAACGATAACATAGTATATGTAGGCTCAAATGCAAACCCGACAATAGTAGCAAAATCAACTGACGGAGGTTCATCATGGATCACAATGGGTGCAATTCCAAATCAGGCATATTGTATGGCAATTGACCCAACAAATGATAATAAACTTTACGCAGGAAGCGGACATGTAATATATCGTTCAACCGATGGCGGTATCAATTGGTTATCAACCTCTATGAACAACAAATACATTTACGGCATTACTGTCCATCCGACAACGCCCGCAACTGTTCTTGCTGCTGGTATGAGTTATACTGGAACAAAGTGGGGCATTGCATTTTTCAAAAGCACAGATTCCGGGGTAAACTGGACAACCACAGTTATGGATACTTCAGGCTCTTCAAACTATGGGTATTGCCTTGCTGTTGACCGCCTAAATCCCAATACGATTTATGTCGGTGGCTATTCTTATACTACATCTTACATTCCCAGAATCTACAAATCACCTAATGGAGGTGTTAATTGGGTAAATGTATCTACTGATACAGTATTCCAGAACGCCTATTATATTTATTCTCTTGCTGTTCATCCAACAAATTCTAATATTGTCTACGCCGGAACATACCTGAAGGGTATTATGCGTTCAACTGATGGTGGAAATTCATGGACAAGGGTTTCCACAAATTACTATAACTATAGCATGGCTACAAGTGTAGCATCTCCCGACATTGCTTATTCAGGTTGTTATGGTGAAGTTTATAAAACTACAAATGCGGGTGCAACCTGGACTTCTGTGAGTAGTGGTTTGAGTGGTAGTTATATCTATGGGCTTGCCGTAAGTGCACAGAATGCCGCCAATGTATATGCAGGAAATAACAAAGGGATATTCAAGACAACAACCGGTGGCAATACCTGGACAAGCATCAATAATAATTTGAATATGGGCGCCATATTATCTTTCGCCAATGCACCTTCATCACCTTCAACGATCTATACCTCATTTGCCGAAGTCGGCGTTTTCAAGACAACAAATTCTGGAACAAACTGGACTCAATTACCAACACCGGTAGGATGTGGTAATATCTGTGAATTCGTGGTGGCTTACAATAACCCGAATCTTGTTTATGCCTTAGAAGGGAGTGGTTGAGGGAATGCTGAGCTCTACAGGAGCACAGACGGCGGGACCGTCTGGTCAAATGCGTTAGATGCATTTTATACTGATGGTGGTGCAATGGCGATTGACCCCAATAATAGTTCAGTAATATATACTGGTGGATATATATATAACGGGACGACTTATGTAATGGCTGTATCTAAATCCACAGATGGTGGCACAACCTGGGAAAGGGATACGCTAACCGCCGACTATTGTATGTGTTATGCCCTGGCAATAGATAGAAGTAATTCCAATGTCGTTTATGCAGGTGGTTATAACGGTTACCTCTTCAAAACTACCAATGGTGGTGTAAACTGGACCCTCTCTAATACCGGATTGAGTGGGACTGTTTATGATATAAAAATTGCTTCTACCACGGCGAACACAATCTATGCAGGGACTTCTTCTGGCGTCTATAAATCAACAAATGCTGGTGCAAACTGGACAAGCACAGGTTTGTCAGCAAATGTTCAGGCAGTGCTAATAAATCCATCAAATGAGAATGAAATCTATGCTGCGACCACGAACGGTATCTACAAAAGTACAACGGGTGGTGGTGGCTGGACATTGATGAATACAGGACTGCTGACCACTAACACAACCTCTCTTGGAATCTATCCTAATAACTGGTTATTCTGCGGCACAAATGGCGCAGGGATGTATCGCTGGAGCCTTCAGGTTGGAACGGAAGAATCTGACTCAGACGATATCCAGAAAATATCTTTACAGGTTACCCCGAATCCATTCAGAGATAAAATAAATATCAGATGCATGATACATGATGCTGGATACCGGATGCAAGATATTCGTTTGAAGATATATGATATTTCGGGTCGCGTTGTTAAGTCATTTAATCTTGAATCCTGTATCCTGAATCGTGAATCCAGTATTACCTGGTTTGGTACCGATGACGCTGGGCACAAATTACCTGCAGGTATCTACTTTCTGCGACTTGATATTGGTGATTTTACTGAAATTGAGGAAGTAATAATGCTTAGATAAAAATGGATTATTTCTGGAGGTTAAATAATTAATCGTTGACAAACATAAAAAATTAGGTAGAATTTTAAAGAAAGCAAGGAGGCTTTATGCAAAAATACTTATTCTTACTGCTGGGCGTTGTAGTGTTCGGTTTTTCTGCCCAGCGGGTTGTATTGTGTGAAGAGTTTTACCAAGAGGGCTGACCGAGTTGTCCAGCAGCCAGCGGTACGCTGGACAACATCTGTATTCAATACCCTACACGCATTGCAGCCATTGAGATGCATCTTTCCAGTAGTTATCCTTTATACTCTCCCGAGGCATATGCAAGGATGCAATATTACCCAAGTTCAAACTGGTATACACCAAATCTTATCCTTGATGGAACACCAAAGGGTAGTTCTTATACTTCCTGGCAATCATATATTGTAGCAAGGATGAATCAGCCTGCACCGATGCGCACTACAATGTGGGGCACATATGGCTCGGGTTCTGGCACAATCTATGCACGATACTACAATGATTCTACCGCATCAGTCACTGCCTATGTCTATTTCGTTATCACTGAAGATAGTATCTATTATGTCACTCCGTATGGAGACCAGTGGCATAATCATGTGGCACGGGATTATGTTCCCAACCAGATTGGTCAGCAGGTAATAATCCCTGCCGGTGATTCCGTAACCGTCTCGCAGAACTTCACAATTCAATCCGGCTGGAATGTCAATCGTTGTAAAATTGTGACCTGGATACAGAATAATTCTACACGAGAGGTATATCAGGCGGGATTTATTAAAGTAACAGATCTGACTGGAATTGAAGAATCTAAGAATGAAAGAGTAGGGTCAGAAATTAATCCCCTTCCTAATCCCTGTGTTAATGGCACAAAGTTTTATTTTAGCATCAATCAAGGTGTTGAATGGAAAATCCTGATTTTTAATATTCTTGGGCGCGAGATTAAAAGGATTGAAGGCTTAGGGAATGGTATAAATCAAACCGTGGAATGGAATCTTCTTGATAACAATAACAATCGGGTTAAATCCGGCGTTTATTTCTACAGATTCATCAGCCCGGAATTGAATGCAAATGGGAAGATAGTCGTAAGATAATGTCTTAAACGCAAACCTTCGGGTTTTTATTCAAAGGGCGTGGCTGTTGCCACGCCCTTTTTTCTAAATATCCGTTTCATAAAGGAGGATTATGTGATAGTTTAAAGTTATTATTTTATCTTATTATGACAATTTTATGTAATAGCCGTTCTTTTGCCTGTTTTAATTCAACAAAGTAAACACCCCCAGATAATCTATTGCCACCTGCATCAGTGCCATCCCACTTGATTTCGTTAAATGGTTTAATTCCGCCACCCTGATCCGTATCAAATTTTTTTACCTGTCTGCCCGCAGCATCATAAATATTTAGACTTACTTTATTTGTTGCCCTAAGCCCTTGATAGATTATCATTGTTTCATTGCTGAAAGGAATTGGATAAACCGAAAGCTGAATATTTGTTTTCTGCCTTAATGCGTATTCATCAATTGAATAAGAATGTAGTGCAGAATGAATATTCAACCTTCCCCAGCCATAGTTATTATTCGGATAAAAACCTCCCTGGGGCGGACGGTCTGCTTTATTGAGTAAGATGTTGTATAAATCAACATTGGTTAAGGTTGAATATTTCTGGAGTA
>CBFGJP010000089.1:0-10051 GCA_965649105.1 Caldifarciminota bacterium | reverse complement strand
TTTTTAAATGTATAATTGTTTGTGATTAAAAAAACAAAGATTAAATATAATATCTATCCTCTTCTTGCAGATTTAAAGAAAGTATTATTAGCAGATGACGAAATTATATTTAGCTATGTTTTTGGTTCTTACGGAATGAACAAATCAACCCCGCTCAGTGATGTTGATATTGCGTTTTATATTCTACCAGGCAGGGATACTTTTGAAAAAAAGAAGGTGCTGCTGGAAGAAATAACTTCTATTCTTAAGACCGATGAAGTAGATATTGTAATTTTGAACGAGGCACCTCTCGTTTTATGCTATCAGGTTTTGAAGACCGGAAGGTTGCTATTTTCTAAAGATGAAAGAGTGCGTTTAAATTTTGTTAACAGGGTGTATAATATTTATTGTGATACCGAACCGCTGCGAAAATCTGCCGTGGCGAATTTGCTTAAGAGAATAAAGGAGAACAGAATTGGCATTAGACAGTGATATTGTTAAACGAATTGAACGGATTGAAGAGGCTTTAAGAAGGCTTGAAGAAATAAGGAAATTATCTGTTGATAATTTTCTGAATGATTGGAAATCGCAGGATGCTACCCTTCACAATCTTCAAGTAGCAATTGAAGGTTGCCTTGACATCGGAAATTATATTATTGGCTTAATCGGGGCCAAGTCTCCGGACACCTATGTTCAGATTGTTGAAATCCTGGGTGAGGAAAAAGTCCTACCAAGAGACTTTTTAGAAACTGCAAAAAATATGGCGAAATTTAGAAATATAATTGTGCACGAATATTTATATCTGGACCTTAATAAAGTATATTCATTTCTTTCAAAAATCAACGATATTCGCCAGTTCCTCAAATATCTAATTGAATATCTTGATCTGAAATAACAAAATTGATCAAATTGCTTTAATTAGTTTTTTAAGATTCTTTGTATTTCTTTTAGTATTCACATATCCAAAGATTTTAACATGTTAACATTCTAACATTCTAACATGTTAGAATGTTAGAACGGTAATTTTTAAATCTTTTCCCTAAAAAATGCTGTTCTTGTTTTGTAAAAAGTGAAAAAAACATTTGTGGCATTCGTCTTCAGATGGACGAAAAATATTATTTGAAAGTGTTGCGATTTGGAAACCGCTCCTACAGAGATAAAAGGCTTACGCCTTAACTCCGTTTAACCTTTTAACCAATTCCCTTGCCTCTTCCGAATCCGGTATTATCTTTAATACCTTCTGCAATATTTTACGGGCATCATTTTTGTTTTTATGCTCCAAACAACCCTTTGCAAAATTTATCGCCTCGGTTTCAAATTCTGTTAAAATCTTGAATCGCATATTCAGCGACCACTCATCAAAGTTCTTCTTAAATGGCTCACCCCTGAATAACTCAAATGCCCTTAAATATTCTTTTCGGGCAAAACCCCACTCACCTGCCCTTTCCAGCGCCTTTGCCCGGGCTATATGTAATTGAAAATCATTATAATCAGTTGTAATATAAAATCCATCGTTAACTAATTTTCTGTCATTATACATTAATTTGTTTTTAATAAGATGTGATGGCATCATCAATTTCTTTTTTAACCGAACAAGAAGATGAGAGAGCTGAGATGTCGGATTTACACTTCGTTGCCAGAAGTTTCCTAATAAAGCTGTTACATTAAAATACATTCCAGGCTCACCTAAATGGAAGGCAATAAAAAGCAAAAGCGCTTGTTCCTGCGGAGTTAATGCTATTTTCATCGGTTCTTGATTTCTTAATAAGTGAATGATGCCTAAAAATTGAATGTGGTAAATCGGCGTTTTCTCATTGAATATAGGTAGTTTCATAATACTGGCAGGTATTTCAAAACTTTTTCCTTTCTTAAGAAATTTGAATACAATTTCCGGGTAAAAAATTAAGCAGCGGTGAAGGTAGCCTAATAAACCATACTTTTGTGCATACCCCAACAATTTTTTGTATTCTGTTTTACTAACTGAACGTTTAACTCGCTTCAATAAATTAAAAATATTGATTGTTGGCAGCGCTTTATATCTTCCTCTTATTAAATCGTTCCCCAGCAAAAAGTTCATAATTAAAATCCCTCTTTTTAAACCATACTTCTTCACTACATTGAGATATGTTTTCAAGACATTAGCAGATTCATCTTTTTTCCCAAAAGCACGGGCAATTGTCGCAAGGAGGCAAGCAACTGTAAATATTAGTTTTCTAAAATGTTCTTTCTTAATCCTCTCAAGGGCCATCCGGGTAAAATCTAATGATTCTTCTAATTTGCCGAATCCAAAACTTATGAGGGCACGGCATAAGAAATAAGAATCTTTGTATACCTCAATAAATGCTGGTTGTAATTTACTAATGAATTTCAGTGCCTTACTATATTTACCAGCAAGTGCAAAGTCTATTCCAATTAGGATCGTGCGTCTCGCAACTTCATTGTTACCTCTCGCCCCCTCCAATGCCTTCAAATGATAATTCATAGCCCGACGATAATCACCTAAATAAGTTAATAGATCTCCAAAAGATTCAAAGAAGACTGGCGGAGATTTTTTTTTCAACATTTTCTGGGCCTTCTTTGCAAAATACCATGCTTGGTTCAGATTTAAAAGTTCAGAATGCGTTATTGCTGCGAGAAAGTAAAGTTGAAAATTAATAATGGGGTCTCTAAGATTTGCTTTCATTTTTCTTAAAATAGCATTTAACCTTAACTCTTCTTCGGGTGCTCCCATCCACTGCAATGCGATCATTTCTGAAATGCCCGCAATTATTGCAGAATAATGTAACCTCTGAGACTGCATTTCCATGCGAATTTTCTTTATCTTTCTGTAGAAAACAGGCATGGGAATTCTCAGAAACAGATTATAAATCTGGTCAAATTTTCTCCTCAAAGAAAGATATTTTTCCGGTACTTTCGCAATAAGATCTTCGTTGTTGAATGGATATGATGGTAGATTGTTTAAAATTTTTGCAATTTTTTTTAGTGAAGTTATATCATCGTTTTGGCTTAACAACGCACGAGCATACATAATTGCACTTTTTAATTCCGGTGTTATTGGGGTGAAATGGGAGAATGGATCTTCAACTGGTCTTTGTGTAAGATTATATCGGCGCCAAATACTATGAATTCCATTAACGGATAAATTGATGCCTTGTTTCTTTAATATTTCTTGTGCCTTCATTAGAGTCAGTTCTGGATTATTCTCTTTCAGGAGCATTATTTTTTCTTCTAATTCTTTTTCAAGCCGATTCCAAGGCTTTATGTAAGGATTCGTTTGAGAATTTTTATACCATTTAACCCATCTGCAAAGAGTCACCGGATGAATTTTAAACTTATTTGCTGTGCTATTTAATGTGTTCCCTTCAAGATAATCTTCGATCGCAGAAATTCTAAGTTGTATGTTTTTTTTCATATTAACAATCCGCAAGGAAATTATATAAAGAAATTATAATTTGTCAACTATGTTGTTATAAGGTCAAAATCTCCTGAAAAATGATAACATTATGAAGAGAATATTCGCGGATTCGGGACATAGTTATGATTATAATTCTTTACGAAAGGAGGTTTTTATGTGGCTTGTTTTTATGGTCGGAGTGGCTTTGCCTTCATCAATTGATGGCAAGTTGACCAGCGAACTGACTGCACAGATTGAAATGGTAAAGATAGACGAGATGGTTTCTTGCATTGTGATAATGCGGGAGACATACCCTTATGAAGTAATGGAAAGAGCACCAGTCCACGAAAAGGTAATGACCTACAAGACTATTGCCCAGCAGAGTCAGAAACCAGTTATTGAATGGTTAAAGACGCTAAAGAATGAGGTTGAGACATATCAATCTTATTGGGTCTTGAACGGATTTTTTCTCAAGGCAAAATCTTGGGTAATAAAAGAGATTGCAAAACGGGATGATGTTGCTTGGATTTCCCATAATGGTGAAGTCCGCATAATCGCCGAGCCGTCTTTTAACCCGGCACCATCGTCAAGGGCAATTGAGTGGAACATTCAAAAGATCATGGCGGATTCCTGCTGGAATGCGGGACAGACAGGTCAGGATGTCATTATCGGGATAACCGACACTGGCGTTGGCTACACAGAACCCGCAATCGCCGGCAAGTGGGCTGGATACTGGCTTGATGCGGTAAACGGACAGACTACGCCTTATGATGATCACGGCCATGGCACGCACTGCATGGGCACGATCCTGGGAGGAGATGGCTTTGGTCCGTTCACAGAAGATATCGGCGTTGCGCCGGGTGCGAAATTCGTTGCCGCCAAGATCCTTGACTCTGGCGGTTCGGGATCATTCCAGCAATGCCTTGACGGCCTGCAATTTATGGCTGATCTAAAACCAACAGTCGATATCAAAGCAGTTTCAAATTCCTGGGGAGCGGACAACAGCCCTGACACCTTTTTCTATCCAGTTATCCGCACTTACGTTTCGCTCGGGATCGTGCCGGTCTTTGCTAACGGTAACAGCGGTCCTGGATCTGGATCGGTCTGCTTTCCGGGCAGTTACTCAAACGTCATCGGCGTCGGCGCAACCGATAATACTGATGCAATTGCAGATTTTTCTTCCCGTGGTCCTGCGCCAAATCAGCCGCCTTTTAACGACCCGTCCACTTGGCTTCGCTATGATTGGGACCGGATAAAACCCCAGATTTCGGCACCCGGGGTGAATATCCGTTCATGCATTCCCGGCGGTTATGCTACCTGGAACGGCACCTCCATGGCGACACCCCATGTTGCCGGCGCAATCGCCCTGATTTGTGGAAAAAACCCAACCCTTGATGTCAAGACTATCTATAGTATTCTGCTTGACAATGTTGACCGGCCTTCTGGTGGGGGTACATATCCGAACAACAACTACGGCTGGGGCAGGCTCAATGCCTGGAAAGCAGTCAAAGCCACGCCATCGCCAAATCGCCCTTACATTATTTTAAGAAGGCAACAGATTACCGACCCACCTCCAGGCGGGAATAATAATGGCGTAGTTGAACCCGGCGAAACAGCCAGGATGGTGGTGACACTCAAGAATATAGGTTATCAAACCGGCTACAACACAAGTGGTATTCTCAAGTCATTTGACAATTATGTTTCAGTCATTTCGGGTAATTGTAACTTTGGCACGATTCCATCAGGAGATTCAGCATCCAACACCAGCAGTCCATACACATTCACGGCGCATAGCCTGACACCAATAGGCCACACGGCAAAACTCGGCCTCATAATTCACTCTGATGGTCAATATGACAGCCTCGATTTCAACGATACAATTGACATCATCCTTCAAATTGGTGGTCCAAAACCATTGTATGCAATATTTGAAGACGACTTTGAATACGGAAGCGGGATTGACAGCCTGCTGGATTACTGGGATAAGGTCGGCGGCAACTGGCAGCGCACGACATCTCAATATATTTCTCCTACCCATTCGCTTTACAGCGGTCCCGTGTTCACAGGCTGGCAGTATATCTCCATGAAAAACGGCGTGGACCTCAGCTCCTTTAAAGACGCACAGGTTGAGTTCTGGCACAAATTCATACTGGATAGCACGGGAATAGGGATATGCGGCTTTTGGTTTGTTGAGGCCTCCGCGGATAACTGGAATTCGTGGGATATCATTCACCAGGGCAATCAATATCCTCTTCCCTATGAATATTCAAAACCCTGGACATTGATTAACAAGAGCCTGAACGCTTATCTGAGCAGCAACAACTTAAAGATACGTTTTCGTCTTTATTCATGGAACTTTAACAGCTGGAACGATTGGTGGGTAGACGACTTCAAGATCCTCGTGCCGCTAGATAATGAACCGCCGTATTTTACCAATACGACAGTCTGGCACGATACCAGTTATGCCGGACCATTCCCCGTGCAGTCATTGATTACCGATGACCATGGCATAGATTCGGCATACCTGTATTACCGCGTGAACGCAGGCACCTGGCAGAAATTAGCAATGGTGCATCAGGGCAGCGACATATACCGGGCGACAATTCCCCAGCAATCCATAAATGATCGCGTTGATTATTACCTGTGGGCAAGAGATAAATGGTTTTACACAACGCCAAATATCGGCACTGATCCGTTGGGCGCGCCATCAGGCGGTTACTATTCATTCGTCATAACCCCAGTCGCAATCCAAGAGCAGAGCATGACACAGGCAATTAGTTTTGTAGTTCAATCATCAAATCCCTCAAGGGGTACGGTGAATTTTGCGTTCAGTGTTCCTACTGCCATGAAAGTTAACCTAACAATCTATGACATATTGGGTAGGGCGGTCAAAACAGTGGTTGATGGCGATATCAGGGCCGGCAAATATGATATCAAATGGAATCGCAGGGACGAAGGAGGGAGAAATTCCCCTTCAGGTGTCTATTTTGCCCGTTTTACAGCCAGCACTTCCGAAAAGTCGAACAAGCATCAATATGTGGAGAAGATAATTTTGCTAAGGTAATAAGTTATAGTGGGCATTTATTTAGAACATTCCGCATACGACCTCACGGCATATGTACTACTGGAGCATCTTCATGCGTTGGGTATATGAAGATGCTCCAGTTTGATATAAATCAAGCAGCATGGAAAGTCGACCCGTAAATCAGCTCCTTGGACAGATTCTCATTTTGGTTAAGGATTTTGAACGCTCTATGCCCGATGCTCCGCGGCCGGCGCAAGTCATCTGAAATGGGATAGATGATTCTGGTGGCAAATTACCCGCTGGCGTCTACTTCGTGCAATTAGAATGTGGTGATTATAAAGAGACTGAGAAGGTAATACTCTTAAAGTAGCAACTATGAAAAGAGATGGATAGAACCGCGTTTTATCATCAAGCGGGTCGCCCGACCTGCACATACTTTAAAGTGCGACACCCTTGTGCTAAAAGGATAAGAAAGGAGAAACTTGAAAAAACTATATCTTATCTTGATGTTTTAATTGCCTGTTTGAAAGAGATTGTAAAGGCATTAAAGAGTGAACCAGAAAAGGCGTTAATAGAATTAAGAGAAATCGCTAAGACCTTTGATAATATTGTGCCTTACCGTGATGGACACAGCCAGCGGGTTGCAGAGTATGCACTAAAGATTGCTGAAAAAATGGGTTTTCGTAAAGAACAACTGGTAATGGTTAAGGCGAGTGCCTTGTTACATGATTTGGGTAAAATCGGTATTGACGAGACAATCTTATATAAGCCAGAACCTTTGACAAATGAAGAGAAGGAAGAGATAGCTAAACATGTTTTACGGGGTTATCATATTTTATTAGGGTTTACCGACATCCCTGAAATTTTAGATGGTGTGAAATCCCATCATGAATTCTATGACGGCAGTGGTTATCCGGATGGTTTAGAAAATGGTGGGATTCCTTTGATTGGCAGAATCCTTGCGGTTGCGGATGCCTTTGATGCGATGACCTCAAAAAGGCCGTATAGAAAAGTTTTTACGCAAAAGGAGGCGTTAAAGGAATTGAAAAAATTTTCTGGCATTCAATTTGATGCGGATGTAGTAAAGATATTTTTGGAAATTATGACCGATATTAGACAATAGCATTTCGGTATTTCGCCAATTGGCGAACCATTGATAATACACTTGCAGTATCCAACGATTCTAACATTTTAACATTCTAACATGTTAGAATGTTAGAACGGTAATTTATAAGTTTTTTCCCAAAAATGCTGTTCTTCTTCTGTAAAAAACGGCAAAAAAAATATTTGTAGCATCCGTCCCTGATTTACATCAGGGCAGGCTTCAGATGGACGAAAAATATTATTTGAAAGTGTTGCGGTTTAAAAACCGCTCCTACAGAGATAAAAGGCTTACGCCTTAACTCCAGTTAACGGGATAAAATTCCCTACTCCATTTATAACCATAAAACCATTCAATCATTTAACCATTCAACCTTTTAACCAAATCTAATGCTTCTTCTGAATCCGGAACTATCTTCAAGACCTTCTGTAATATTTTACGGGCATCATTTTTGTTTTTATGCTCTATACAACTCTTTGCAAAGGCAGTCGCCTCGGTCTCAAACTGGGTCAAAATTCTAAATCGCATATCAACCGACCAGTTATCAAAATTCTTCTTAAACGGCTCACCCCGGAATAACTTAAATGCCCGCAAATATTCTTTTCGGGCAAATCCCCATTCTCCTGCCCGCTGTAGCGCCTTTGCCCGGGCAAGGGTCTGCTCAAATTTCTGATAGTCGGTGGTAAAATATATTCCCTGATTGAGCAACATCGAATCACCCGATGCCCTTGATATTTCAAGTAGATGCGTGGGCATTTTTAATGCCCTTTTTAGTCTAACCAGTAGATGGGAAAAATTGCGTGATGCCTTTTCACTCTTTGGCCAGAAATTTTCATATAATGTTTTGAGTGATATTGATAGATGTGGCTCAAAAATTCAGTTAGCAATGTGAATCAAGAAAGATTTCATTTGTGGAGGAACTTTGCATTTGTATAATATATGATTTCTAATTATTCTTAGACATCCCCAAAATTGAATATTGATGGTTATTGATTCATTATTAAATACGGGTAATCTCAAAAGTGTTTTTGGTAGATGTGTTTCTTTGCCTTTTCTGATTCTTTTTTTTATATATTCAGGAAAGAAAATCAAATGCCGGTAAAACTGGAAAAGAACGCCTTTTTTCTGGCATATTCATAAGCCTGGTTATAGCCCGATTTCTTTAATAGGACCGATGATCTTATGCTTGGCAGATATAGACATTCTGATGGTTGTATTGTTTCATCTTGAATCAAATTTATCAATATTTTGAATCTATGGAGTTTTTTATTACGGATATAAATTTTTAAGGTATTAATTAAAGCCCGAATCTTATGAGCTTCATTCAGTGCAGCATAAGTGCTTGCAAGTCCGAGATAAGAATGTATTATTTCTTCTGGTAATTCTGCTACTTTCGCGGCACTTAAGGCTTTTAGATACATTGAAACTGCCGTTGAGGGAGAACCTTTTATTAAATGGTAATTACCCCTGAATCTGAACCATCTCTAATTACGAAGCCAATCATACATTTCTGATGACTTTAATAGATTAATGGCTTTCCTGAATTCACTTCGTGGAAAGTATATTGAAGGTTTACAGCCTGTGCTACTTTCCCTTCATTCAGCAGATAATTAACGACAAGAACACTTCATTTAAACGCCCTCCATAATCAAGGTAATCAGTAAAATCATTATTTAATGCATTTTTTTTAAATCCTGCATAACCCGAATTTCTTAAAATCTTCCATAATGCACCTAACGAAATTTTTATACCCATCTGATGTAATGTCTCTTTCATTTTTCTTATTGAAAGCGCAGGCCGTTGTTCTTTTATTTTGACAATCGTTTTTACTATTTGGGGACTGATTTTATTAGTGTGATTATAGCCAATAATCAATGATTGATGACCGTATTTTTTAAATTTGGAGACCCATTTGAGCACAGTGCGGTAATTTATACCAAAATTCTTTGCGGTCTTTCTTAAAGAGCAGGTATTGTATAAATAATTTTTATTACCATTAATCTGAAATTTATATCCTTGGTTGACCATAATCGTGAACATTATATCAATTATTATAAGAATGTCAAGTCAATAATTGAGGATGCTGAAATCTCTTGAAATGTCAAAAGATTATGGGAATGTTGTTGAATCTATTATCAACAATTTTCAATATACTATAACAGCGATAAAAGGAGGAGCTATGAGCGTGCCGAGCAAAAATTCAATCTATCCAATTGGTGCAAGTCCAATCTGGAGAAAGGTTAGCAACCGCTTCAGTAGCGAACTCTGCATATAGGTTGGGCAACTGACCGTATGAAGCCAGAGGGAGCAAGATACCGAGCCACACCACAAGGGAAGGGATTGAGCCCCGAAATTCCTCCCATTTCGGAAGTAGGCATACCATTTAGTAATGGTGTGATGAAGGCCGATGCTGTTCATTTAGCTGCAGGCAGTAGTCTTATAACCGTTAAGCGAGGTTATAAGACCCCGACGGGGTCTGAGACCGTGGCGAGGTATCAAAGGGATAGGTTGGGAACTCGGGAGAGCCATAATGTTTCCGCCAATCTCTACG
>CBFGJP010000088.1:0-10203 GCA_965649105.1 Caldifarciminota bacterium | reverse complement strand
GAATCACCAATCACCTCCACACTTGCAAGCGTGAATAAATTTTTTATAAATCCCTTAAAACCCGATGAAAACCCAAATCCCTTTTTATTATTCCTGTCACTCAAAGCACCCTGCATCACAAGTTGATTCGGACCCGAACGATATGCACCATCAAAACCAATCGCATAATTGTATGTATCACTATTCACAGCCGTGCCACTGAATAATAAACCTATATCAGAATTTTCTAAAACACCATACCGGGCACGAAACACACCAAATCCACGCCTGGGCTCAATCACTATATTGCTGTCTCTCATTTCATCCGTATATGCACCAAATAGACCATAGTTTAACTTTGTTGATTTGCTGGTCAATTTCAAGCCACCAATAATTGGCACGACCTCACTATTTACTGACTTACCAATCCGACGCGAATAGAAGATTCTTAAGGGTGTAAAGAACCCCGCTCCCTCCCCAAAATCCGACATCCTGAAGATATCAAACCCTTCTATGAAAAATGGTCTCCGTTCGCTCAAATAAGTTTCATACCTTGATAGATTCAAAGTAAATGGGTCAGATTCAATCTGGGCAAAGTCCGGAAAGGCTGTAGCATTTAAAGTCGCCTGGGATGTAATATCCCATTTGAGATTTAAACTCGTACTGGGTTTTATTTTACCGGAGAGTGTATCAATCTTATCATAACGGACAAAACCCTCAGGATAAACCTCAAAATAATACCCCTCTGCCTGAGGATTTACACACTTCAATGTACCAAATTTTGATACAAGCATACCCTCTTTCTGTGAAACTTCAGTCCAGTAGTCACTCTCCTGTCTTTCTGGAATATAGCGCTTAAAATTTATTCCCCATTCAGAAAGCCCCTTTTTATATCTAATTGACTTAAATGGAATCTTAATCTCTACTTCATAACGGTCTTCATAGGTCTTCACCCCATAATACCAGACCCCATCCCAGGAATTGTCCTTTGACCTGCCATCGTCAAGGAGTAGTCCATCGCTATATATACCACTTATATGCACGGCAAAACTATAGGCAGTCGTCTTGCTACCGAACGGGTCTAAATATAAAATTACCGCATCATCATTAGAACTCATCTGGTTTACAGGCTTTGTGTTTTTCGTCCAGCAACGGAATGAAACATATAGATTATTTTCATCCTGTAAAACATAAACCACTGTATTATCCGATGGTTTCTCTTTCTCATAAGGCATATATTGAACAAAATCATAAACCGAATCTGCCGAAAGCCATACCTCTTCAATATACCCATCAATCACCGGTGCGATATCAGTAAACCGCACCTCAAGAGACTTAGCATTAGCACATAGTAAGAACATAAATAAAAGATTCATCAAAAACCCCCTTTCATTAAGTTTCAAGTCTATGCAGATTGTAGCGTCCAGATTTATCCCGAAATAAATTCGGGACAGGTCTGGACGGATAAAATTTCTCGTCCAACTGAAGTTGGACGCTACGGATGCTTTTTTCTCACCTTTTTTACTCAATGAGAATAAAATTTTTTTGAAAAAACTCACTTTTCCTGACGACTTAATTCACCCCTCACCCTCGTCTTCTCCCCTTGTGGGAGCGAGAGATAAGATTTGGGGGAAACTTACCTTTTACGGACGAGTAATTACACCCAATAAATTAGGTAACTACATTTAATCGCCCCTTTATTTAATTCTACGCAAAATCCCCAAAAAAGTTTCACTTAATAATGTCCTAAAAGCCCTTTGTCCTTGGCAATTCTTTCGCACCATTTAAAAACTATATACCCAATAATCAAATAAAAAAATGCTACAATAACAAGAAGAAGTAAATCACCCCAGAGCATCTGGAATATAGAAACCTTATCAATCATATTTTTCGCAATCATTTTCGTACCCAGTGTAAATGGTAGTAATTTAAATGCTGGATATTTATCAACCGGCAGGGCAATAAAACCAACGAAGATAAATTGTAGTATTTGAAAGAATGCCTGAATCTTTTTGAATATTAATCCCATTCCGCCAGTAATAAATCCTATACCATAGCCACAGGCAATAGTAAAAATGAGCAAAGGAATTAAAGATATTAAATCAATGTGCAAATATTTACCTGTGGTAATCATCATCAATAAAATAATAGGTATCACCCAGATAAGGTTCCAGAAGAAGTTGGCAATAATTGTGTATATCGCAACCGCATCATAACCAAGCGGTGTCATATATAATTGTTCAAGTGTCCCAGCCCTTGCTTCTTGAATAATGCCCCAGGAGAGCATACTATAGGCACCGATTGCATAGGTCCAGATAAAGAAACCAACAATAAGCGCCTCAAGGGTCTTGCCACTGGAAGGAAGACTGGCGCCCACCATGTTGTAGCCAAAGAAGAAAACCAAAAATATGAGATAGATGGTAATAATCATAGAGATTGTATTAAATGGATAACGCTTCAATTCAATCCATTCTTTAATAAAAATCATCTTAAATAGATTCCGGTGCCTATTTATCATTTTTCACCAGCCTAAGATAAATTTCTTCAAAATCAGGTTCAATATTTGTAATACTGATAAGATTAACATTCTTTCTTCTTAGAATTTCAAGAACATCATAAATTTGCATAAGTTCATTTATGTCAATATCAATATAGGTCTTTATTTTATCCGTTGTAAATTTTACACCGGAGAATCTTTGAGATAATTCGCCTTTAATTGTCTCATCAATGGAGTTTGTAACCTCAAAGCGATAGGTATTTATCGCAAAGAATTTTTTTAACTTGCTGACCGCCTCGTCGGCAATAATTTTACCCTTATTGATGATTATTACCCTATCGCACACATCCTCAACCAATTTCATATTATGGGAACTTAAAAGGATTGTCTTACCGGACTGGGCTATTTTTGTCCTTAATAATTCCTTGACTTCATTTGTTGTCTCAACATCAAGACCGATTGTGGGTTCGTCAAAGAGTAAAACATCGGTATTCTTTATCAAGGCACAGGCGAGCGCAAGTTTCTGCTGCATACCACGGGATAAGAAACGGCTTTCGGTATTTATCTTCTCTTTTAGACCAAAGAGTTCAATAAGTTCATCTATCTGCCCTTTAACTTTTCTTTTATTATATCCCATTAACCCGGCAAAGAATTCAAGATTTTCCTTCGCACTCATCCGCCAGTAAACATTGCGATTCCCTTCAAGAACTGCAGCAACCTTCTCAAAGGCATAATTGGGCTTTTTAATAACATCAACGCCATCTATAAATATTCTCCCTGAGGTTGGATTTATCAATCGACAGAGGCATTTTATAGTGGTCGTCTTTCCCGCCCCATTTGGACCCAAAAATCCGACAATCTCTCCCTTATTCAGGGTAAAAGAGATTCCATCAACCGCCCTGACAATGATGGTTTTATTCTTATAGACCTTTGTTAAATTTTCACAATAAATAAGATGGTTTTTTTTAAAATTATTAATCATATTATCAATTATTGTCTTGGTTCAGCGAAAAGATGACACTTTGGCATCGTCAAATAAGGTGGTTTTTTGATTATAATATTCAATCCGCTTTTCACGAACCTTCCTCAATTTTTCATCACGGCTTTTTAAAATTTCCTCGCGCCTACCCATTAGCATATCCAATGGTGCCACATAGTCAATAGCGCTGTGCAACCTTTTATTATTGTAATACTCAATAAACCGGTCAATAGTCTTCCGAGCATCCTCAATTGAGAGAAGGCTGTTCCGACGGATACATTCCCTTTTTGCGGTTCCAAAAAACCGCTCTAATTTACCATTGCTCTGGGGATAACCTACAGCAATAAGCGTATGGGTAAGCCCGACACTTCGGATATAAGCATTAAATTCTTTGGAAACAAATTGGCTACCACGATTAGAGATTACCCGGGGATGCTCATTCGAATACTTTTCACAAGCACGCTGCAATACTATCTCCACATCCGCTTCCTCCATACTCACCCGCAAATCATAAGCCACAATATAACGGGAATAGCCATCAATTATGGCAATCAGAAAAAGAAAAGTTCCCCGCACATTGACATAGGAGATGTCAATGTGCCACTCCTGATGAGGTCTTGTCGGTTGGATATAACCCCGACCCTTCTTACTCTCCTTACCAGGCCTGAATTTATTCAAAAGACTTGCCTCCTTCAGAACCCGATAGGCTGACGAAGGACTCGCATAGACCGCATCCTCATCAATCATCCGATAGCATAACCGGCGATAACCTTCCCCTTCATACTCATGCTGCCGATAATAGGCAATAATCATACTCTTTTCCCAGTCTAATAACCAATGAGCCTTCGGTATCGGCTGATGATACTGATTCGGAACACCATAACGATTCTGCCAATCATAAAACTTACCGACACTTAATTGCGCATATGATAATAACTTCCTGGTCGGTATTTCAGTTAGCGCTTTATAACTTATCACCGTCTCCACCACATTATCCCGAATGTCGGGCTCAACCCACTGCTTGCTTAAATCTCCCCATTGGCAATTTTTTTAACTTAATGTTCTCTTCCGTAAGCCAGGCAATCACTTCCTGCTGCCTTGTGAGCCTCTCGTGTAAGCGCTGTTCCTTCACTTTCCCATTCCCAGCATCCCGATGCCTTCCTGAGAAAGTCGCTATGCCACCCTCAAAAAACTGCTTCTCCCAATGATAGAACACATTGGGGTGAATGCCATATTTCTCACAAAGTTCGGAAATCGGAACCTGGTTCTTGAGATGCTCACGCAAAATCTCAACCTTCTTTTCAGGACTAAAGCGCTGCCTTTTTTCCTCCATCTTTGCTCCTTTCTTATGCTCCCTATACACCTTATTTAGAAGTAGCCTTTTGTCAAGATTCATCTGAAGCACAACAAGACCTACAATATATAATATATGACATATTTATTTTTATTCGCTTTCCAATGCCAATTTCTTAAGAAAGAACGCTATTAGCAAAAGTACAATTAAAAAGTAAATAATTAGAATTAAAACAGAAAGAACATAGGATGGACTAATTCCTAATAACAAAGGGCGGATTAAATTCGTTGTGTGTGTTAAAGGATTTATTTCAATAACATATTTCAAAATCCCTGGCGCGTTGTTAATTGGATAATAGATATTTGACAGAAAGGTTAATGGCAAAGTCACAAGCTGCAAGATTATATCACGAATATCCTCGGTTTTAATTATCATACCACCGAGAAAACCAATACCGAACCAAATGAAATTACTGATAGATAGAGTTAAAATGAATAAGAGAATATAAAATGGTTGACTTACATTGAACTCAAAAAATAAAACTGCGACCAACCCCAAGACGGCAATTTTCACAAAAATTAGGAATTCAACGCCAACCAGCCTACCCCAGAAATATTCATAAAAATGTGTTGAAGTTGATTGCACCATCTGAAGAATTCTTGTTCTCCTGTCAAGATTGACAAGCGCCAAAGTATAAGATAAAACAAAAAAAGATTGCATAACAATAAGTCCCGGGATAAAGAAATGCAGATACGGAAAATTTTTATTACTCAATGATACAGGTGGTACCACCTTAGAAAATAATAAACCAAAAAATAATAAGTAAAACAAGGGGGACGTAAAATTTGAAATTAACCAATAGATTTTTGTATAATGAAGTCTAAATTCACGCCATATTATTGCCCACACCTTGCACTCCTAATTTATTAAATACATCATTCAAGCTGGGTTGCCGAATTTCTAAAAGTTTGACTTTGTATTTTATAGCTAATAAATTGATAACCGATATAACTTCTTCATTTATTTCTTTTGACACCAGCTCGACATTACTTTTTCCTCTAAATATGGCAGAAATGCTTGATTGCCTCAGATAACCATTAATCACATCTTCATTAACAGGATTTTCAAGAATAATTTGAATCTTAATTTCTTTAATCATATTTTTCAAGCGTGTAGGTGTATCTATTAAGACTATTTTTCCGTTAAAAATAAAAGCGATTCTATCGCTCATAATTTCTGCTTCATTCAAATCGTGGGTATTCAAAAATATCGTCATTCCCTCCTTTTTCTTTTCTTTAAAATAGTTCCATAATTTATTCTTCATGAGAATATCTATACCTGAGGTGGGTTCATCCATAAAGATAATTTCATTTGGTTTCAATAAAGATCGAGCAATCATCAACCTTTGTTGCTCTCCACCTGAACAATGGAAAGTTATCTGATTCTTTATTTTTTCGATTTCAAATATATTCAAAACTTCATTAATTCGTTTTCTGAGTTCTCGATTTTTTATTTTCTGCAACATACCATAGAACAGTAAATTTTCTTCAACAGTCAAGAATGGGTCTAAGCTTGGATTTTGTGGTATTATATTTATCAATCCCTTAAGTGCTGATGGTTTCTGTAAAACATCTATTTTTGATACAACGACACGCCCTAAATTAGCATCCAAGAATCCCGTCATAATCTTGAGGGTTGTCGTTTTACCGGCCCCATTGGGACCTAACAGACAAAAGCACTCACCACGTTGAACTGCAAAATCGATTCCTTGAAGCACTTCCCGATTGCCGTATTTTTTGTGTAGATTTTCTACTTTTATTATTTCACTCACATTATCCTTTTGCCTCTCGGTGCTTTAGGACACCTTGGGTCGGGCATCCAGTAGTCATTGTATGCTTGCAAAGTGTTACGAATACATCGGCCAATTTTGTTATTACATTCTTCAAATTTTTCGCAAGTATAACAAACATTACCCCGAAAATATTCTCTTTTAGGATACAAAATTTCTGAAAATTGTGGGTCATTCCAGACTTCATATAGAGAACTATTTTTAAGGTTCCCCCAACGAAACGGGCTATTAATGGGGAGTTGTTCACAAATAGACAATTTTCCATCCGGATATATAACGCATCCGTAAAACAGACCACCACATCTTGGACGGTTGAAAAAGCTTTTTTCTCTTTCTTCGTAAGACAATAATCCGGGGTCGCGTACGCCACTATAGTAAACAGGGTTCCCTCTCGCTTTGTAATCGGCGATAACCTCGATCAATTCAAGTACTTTATGACCTTCAGGGTAAAGAGAATCCTGATGGTTAAAAATACTCTTGCCATATTGAGCAACACCAATCCGATTGACGCCCAAATCAATCAATCGTTCTATTATTTTTGGAATTTCGTCAATATTTAGGGAAGTTACCACGGTATTTGAATTTACTTTAATCCCGCGCTTTTTCAAATATCCGATGGACTGTAGCATTTTCAAACCGTGGTCAAACTGACCATTAATTATAAAACATCTATGTGAGTCTAATGAATCTATAGAGATTTGAATTAAATTCAAACCAGTGGAGGCAAGTATATCTGCTTTATTTTCATCAATAAAAGACTTAGTTGATAAATATACACCTATGTTGTTTTTGCACAAAAGCGTTAGTATCTCACAAATTTGGGGATATAACAAAGGTTCACCGCCACTAAACTGCACATCATTGACCTGTACAGATATCATTTCTTGAGCCAATTCAATTATTCTTTCGGCGCTTAAACAGTGCTTTTCTTCGTAAAATGGCCTTTCATTATAACAGTATATACAGTCGCAGGAACAGCGTTCAGTTAAATGCCAAACTATTTCTAAAGGTCTAGATAATCTTGGAGTATCAAATTTTATGTCCGATTTTGAAAGAATAAATTCCACGGGATTGTAGCATTTGTATTCTTTTCTGGAAAATTTACTATCTTTAGGAACGATAATTTTCTTCTTAATGAAATCATCAATAATATTATTTAGCATTTTAACTTGCTGATCATCTGCTTCAAATAAATATTTTGCCTCATTATAAATTCTATTCATCGTTCTATTCCCATCGAATAGTGCAAGAATTATTGCTTGACTCGGATGCAAAAGATCTACGGCTTCTACTCCCTGTATGTCGTTAACACGATATAAGCATATATTATTTTTCTCTTTTCTCAAGCGATAACTCTCGCTAATAATATATTTCTCAATAATTCTACTCATAGTTCACTTTTTTCAGAAGCGCGCTCTCTGTTTTTTCGTATCAGAGGGCGCGCTTTTATCAGTATCTAGTGCGCAAGAATGCCACCAGGCGTGCAACAAATGCAGTGTCCGCATATTCCGCCCATGTTGGAAACGGTTGCTCCGTCACCAATTGTCAGACCCGCTTGCTGAATTTTTTCTTTTAGGTGTGCCATTTTACTCACCCCCTTTCATTCCGCATTTTGCGGAATCTTGGAGGGAGAGAAGATTTTTGCGGATCTATGTCTTTTCATTTTTCTCTCCCAATTCTATAGTAATTTTTATTCATTTCAAGACCGCTCCTGGTCTGTCTCGTTTATCTGATCTTTTTAGTTTATCTGGTTTCATTGTTTGATAAATCAAACCGCTACCATACGGGACTGAAGTCCCTACTCCAGAAGCCTCTTTTTCCATAATTCTTCTTCTCCTTTCTCTCTTTAACTTTTCACCTTCACCTTAAACCTTGTTAGAATTATTCGCAAGACTAAAGACTTGCCATAAATTGCCTTTTATTGCCCTTTTGCCATCTTTAGCCTTTTTATCCCCTTTTTAGCCCTTTACAATACGTATATTGCAAAAACCGTGCCAACTCAAACTGCTGAAATTTCAATACTTTCAATTCCTCCAGTCTCATTTAATGAGACAGGTTATCCACAAAGTTATCCACAAAATCGTGCAAATGAAGGACAGTTATGCATCTGCTCGTGTCTCATTCAGTGAGACACGATTCTCATAAAATGAGACAAACCCAAATTTTTACCAGTTTTTCGCAGGAAAAGTCTAAAACTCCCGAAATTTCAATATTTTGCTATCAAAAATCGGGCTATTTTTTGATAATCTTTGTAGTATTTTGAAATTTTTGCTTATACTTAAGTATCGTAAAATTTGGCATCAGGATAGACAAAAGTCAACATTTCCCGCCTGCCGAAAAATGTTGACTTTTGAATCCCGCTTACCTTATATTGCCTTAATGCCTTTTGTACCTTTAATTGCCTTATGTTGCCATCAATTGTCTTCAATTGCCCTATTAATGAATTACATACTTCGCTTCTATTGCACCAACCTATTTCTGGAGCGTAAAATCCTCCTCCTGATTTGGATGATAGTCGTTCAACTTATATCTATTTCTTCTTTTTTGTTGTTTTTAAAAAATTGCTCATCATAAAAATTCTTATAGACCTCACAGGTATTATACAATTCATCGTGTTTACCAATGCCAACAATCTTACCCCCATCCAATACCAAAATCTTATCTGCATTCTGAATCGTTGACAACCGGTGGGCAATGATAATGGTTGTGCGGTCTTTTATTAAGTTCTTTAAGGCATTTTGTATCACCTTTTCCGATTCGGAATCCAACTGTGAGGTCGCCTCATCAAGGATTAAAATCTTTGGATTTTTTATCAAAGCCCGGGCAATCGCAATCCGCTGCCGCTCACCACCAGAGAGATTAATCCCTCGCTCACCAAGTTTTGTATCATCCAAAACTTTACTAATGCTAACTACTTGCACTACTATAATTTCGTAGACAGTAAAAAAAGAGACGGCGCGAGACATAGAAGATAAATAATAAATATAGAATAGCAAATAACGATAGCATCTGATAATTTTTCAATGTTTGTAAAATTGAGGAGGTTGGCAAATTTGCGACTAATACTATTGGGATAATAAACGTAAAGAACAATCTTGATAAATTTTTAAATATACTGGCAGGATAAGAGGCATACTTTAAGAACTCATTCTGTAATGCATATAAAGCAGAAATCTCAACGAAAGCAAAAGATAATAGCATGACACTAAAACCCAGCAAATATCTCAATGTGACACCGCAAAGGATAAGTAGCAAGTAGAATAAGAAATGAAAAAATGGAACTGATAAGTTCATATGGGCAAAGGAATGAATAAGCATATAAATAGGCACAGCCAATGATAGCATTGGCTTTACATCAAAATATCTAACCGAACTAATAAATTGAATGTCAATCGGTTTAGTTAAAAAGTGGTCTAATTCACCTTGTCTTACAAGTGTCGGGAATCTATTCAGATTTCTGGCGAAAAAGGCCTCGTATAGATATATAATAATTTGGTTGGTTGCGATAAGAAAGTAAGTTTGATAGCTTGTCCAGCCATTTATTGCGTTGACGTAGCGATATATTACATTAAAGAAAAAAACTGTGAAAATAAACCATAAAAGAT
>CBFGJP010000087.1:1825-10311 GCA_965649105.1 Caldifarciminota bacterium | reverse complement strand
AATTCGCACATTTAATCGGGAATATGTATTCAATATCTTCAAATTGATGGTAGAATATGAAACAGGGTTGGAGATAAATACAGCGGGTCTAAGGAGAAATAACGAATTCTACCCCGCGGTTGAATTACTAAAATTGGCAAAGGAGGCCGGTGTTGAGATAATCACAATCGGTTCTGATGCACACAGGATAGATGACCTTGGGAAGGGCATAAAAGAAGGGCTAGAATATGCAAAATCTTTTGGCTTTTCAAAGGTTTATGGATTCAATAAAAGATCTCATTTTCCTCTTGACATTTAATAGTTTCAGATTATAATATATATAATAGAAATAAATGAACTTGCAAATTATAATTATCCAATATTAATGGATAAAATTAAAAAAGGAGGTGATGCGAAAATAATTGAAAACAAAAAAATAAAAAAAATATAGATACTATTAACAAAGGGGGTATGATGGAAATTATTTTGATATTGAGTCTTGTTAGCGGTGTAGAACCATATCTGGTATCTGCCCAGAATGGGACATTGACACCACCATATCTGCCGGAATATGATTATGTTGCGATAGGCGAATACTATTTCAATCCCAAAGAGAAATTACCAGCGCTTCCGGCAGAACTCACCAAAGAGTCAGATTATTACCTGATCCACATAAAGGGTCCGGTCTATGAGGATATGAAACGGGAGATAAAATCTCATGGTGTAAAACTCATACAGTATATTCCGTTCAATGCCTTTATTGCAAAAATGGATAAGAGCACAAAGGCAATCATTGAAGGATTGCCTTATGTTAACTGGATTGGAAATTATGAACCGGCTTACAAGATTAGCACTTTGTTTAAAGAATTACCCAATGAGCAAGAATGGCTGGTGATTTTGTTTATGGATGAAGATATATACCTGGTGAAAAATCGTCTGGAAAATATCGGTTGTGAAATCCTTGAGGTCTCAGATACTGAATATGGCAAAATTTTAAAGATTCGTTCTGACCGTTCGCATCTTAATGAGATTGCAAGGATGAATGAGGTGATGCATATTGAACCGTATCTCCGTCCAGTTGCTTATAACCAATCGGGTCAGTGGGTAACACAGACCTGGAAACAGGTTGATAGGAGAATCTGGCGCAAGAATCTGCAGGGACAGGGGCAGGTGGTCAATACTGCTGATACAGGCATTTTAACAACCCACGATATGTTTAGAGACCCAGCAGTCAACATCACCACCTTTGGTAATTATCCGACCCATCGCAAGATTATCGCATATCTACTACCTAGCGGTTCTACAGCTGCATTTGGTGATAATGCAAGTGGCTCCTGGCATGGGACACATACCGCAGGAACAATCTGCGGCGATGATTCTTATGTGGGTGGAACGAATCCCAATGATGGTATGCCATTAAAGGCAAAGATGTTCTTTATGGATATTGGAACATCTACAGGTGGGCTTTCTGTGCCTTCAAACCTTGCAAATTTGTATCAGCCACCTTACAATGGAAATGCAGGTGGTGCAGCACGGATTTCTTCCCATTCCTGGGGTTCAACTTCTGGTGCGGGTTCTTATAGTTCTTATTGCGTCGATACTGACCAGTTTATGTGGAATAACCGTGATTTTCTAATCTGTTATGCCGCAGGGAATAGTGGACCAGGCTCAGGAACGGTATATCCACCAGGGACTTCAAAGAATATTTTGACAGTTGGTGCCACGATGAATAGCACTTCAGCCACGATGATGGCAGATTTTTCAAGCAGGGGTCCCACATCTGATAACAGGATAAAACCGACGGTCACTGCACCCGGCTACTTCTTATTCTCTTCAGTTGGTCCGAATAACAATTCATATCTCGGTATGGCAGGGACGAGTATGGCAACACCCTGTGCTGCAGGTAATGCGGCACTGGTGAGGCAATACTTTGCCAAAGGATTTTATCCATCGGGTGATTCTAATCCTGCTAATGCCTGGAGTTTTATTCCTGCATCATTGGTAAAGGCAATCATTGTCAATGGTGCACATCCTTCAATTACAGGTTCAACGATTCCTGATAATAATACAGGTTGGGGCAGGGTATGCCTTGATGATGCATTATACTTCAATGGTGATGTGCGTAAATTATGGGTTACTTATGATAGTGTCTCAACCGGACAATATGATGAATTTACTATTACGGTAAATAACCAATCTGAACCACTGAAGATAACGCTGGTTTGGACCGATTATCCGGCTACTGCTGGTGCTACGGTCACCCTCATTAACAACCTGGACCTTAGGGTGACAAGTCCGAACGGAACGGTCTATCTTGGTAATGTTTACAGTGGTGGTCAGTCAGCACCCGGTGGCTCTGCAGATGCACGCAATGTTGAAGAAAATGTACGTCGGAACGTGCCAGAAATGGGTAACTGGGTTATCAGGGTTACAGGAACGAATGTGCCCCAGGGAACGAATCAACCTTATGCATTGGTTGTTTCTGGCGGGCTTGGTCCAACCTCAAATCCAGTTCTGCACATTGCTGGTCAGCGTATTTACGACCCACCACCCGGCGGTAACTTCAATGGTCGTTGTGATGCAGGTGAGACCGTATACCTGACAGATACATTAAAGAACCTCTCCGGTGTTGCGGTTTCTAACTGTGTTGGTGTGCTCAGGGAGTCAAGCCCTTATATCACACTCCTTGATTCGGTGGGCAATTTTGGCGATATTGCAGTCGGTGGAACAGGCAATAACGGTAGCTCACCATTCAGATTTTCTATCTCTTCATCAACGCCGGCAGGGACCTTCGTGGATATGATGCTACATCTCACAGGCGGTGGTGGATATACACAGGATATTGGATTCAGCCTTGAAATCGGTGTAAGTGAGGTTCATATAATCTGGGGTCCAAAGACAATTCAGATTGCCCCAGGTGATACCCATTTCTTATATGGTTGTGGTTACAATCCTAATAACGACCGGGTCTATGTATGTAATGCATATGAAATGAAGATTTACTACTACTCATCCGATAGTAATGCAACCTATCTTGGTTATATCAACGCGCCTGACACATTTGGAACGGATATCAAATACTGTGCCTATGATAATACATTCTGGTTTGCAGCAGACTGGAGCCAGGCATATCCGAATGGCAAAAGGATAATGAAGTTAGATACCAGTGGCACGCTTCTGCGTCAGTTTGCCAATCCTGCCAATGACTATCCGACAGGCCTTGCCTGGTTGCCGACATCAAGATGGTTATATGCTGCAGACCGAAGAAGTGCGGCGGGGGCTACGCCATTAATATACCGTTGTGATACCCTTGGTCAGAATGCTACTTCTATTCAGCTATCAATTGGTGATAACTATGGTCCAAGAGGACTGGCAATAGAGCCTTATGGTCCTGATACCACCCTTTTGCTTGTCTATACCCATTTCAGCAGTGATGCTACCCCGGTTCTGCTCAAGATCGCCCTCTATGAATTGCGCCGGAGTGATGGAGCGATTCTTAATTCAGTTACACTCCCGGGTTGGAATGTTCGCGGGGTTGAATACGACCCAAGGGATGGAAACTACTGGCTTACGATTGCCCAGAATCCGAATCGTGCGCTTGTCAAGATTCTTGGTTTCCGAGGAGTACCTGGAGTCGGTGTAGATGAGAATCTAAATCCATCGCCGATGGAAAGAATATCATTATCACCAGGTATGCCCACCCCATTTGCTAAGAATGTGAAATTTACCTATTCAGTTCCTATGAGGATGAAGGTAAAACTCGCCCTATATGATATCACAGGAAGGCTTGTTAAGACATTTGTGAATGGTGAGGTTGAACCGGGTATAAATACTGTTGTCTGGAACGGTGTTGCTGATGATAATAAGACCTGTGCCAGTGGTGTCTATCTTTGTCATCTTGAGACCGAGCATGGTTCAGTCGTGCGCAAACTCGTTCTGACGAAATAAATGGCTATGGGGCTCTGGTTTAGAAGCCAGAGCCCCTGTTGATAAAGAAAAAGTTTTAATGATGTTAAGATGTTTATTAGGAAACTTCATTGGCTTAAGTCTATGTTTTTCTTTTGCGTTAAATATCCAGCTGGATAACCTTAAGTATGAAATACTTGACTTTGATGGATACCAGAGAATCAATCTTGAAGAGGGTGGAGTTTATGGCACACCAGGTTCACCTGAAATACCGGGAAACATTTATACAACGCTATTATCACCTGGTGAAAGAATAAAGGAAGTAAATGTTATCAATACAGAATGGATAGAGCTTCCTGGCGAATTTTATATTTATCCGGTCCAGAAGAATGCAATTATTGGAGAATCAGTAGAATTTACAACTCCAGATTTAACTATATACAACAGGGATGATTGGTTTCCTGTAGATATCATATTAGGTTTTCATTCTGGAAATGTGCGGGGTTATAGTATCGGGCAGATAGTGGTTGCACCATTTAGATATAATCCGGTATCCAAAAGACTTGAAGTTTTGAAGCAATTGGAGTTAAATATTGAAACGAAGTATAATAGAACTGCCATAAAACCGCTCCGCCAGACTGTTTTTTCGAAATCAATCTTTGAAGAATTTGTTTATTCAATAGTAAAGAACTCAAATACCTCAATAAATTTTAATACCCCTAACTTTTATATTGAGGAGAATGCAGAGGATTTAATCCCTTCTGAACTCCCTTCACTTTTGGGACCTCCGGTTGACCTTTTAATAATAACAACTGATTCAATGATTTCTATCTATGAGCAATTTGCCCGTTACAAAAAATTACTTGGTTACAATACTGCAATAAGGACGATATCCTGGGTCAAACAGAATTATCAGGGGATAGATGATGCAGAAAGACTGCGAAATTTTCTGAAAGATGCGGTTGAAAAATGGGGGGTGAGCATTGTTATTTTAGGAAACGATGTGCCGGATGTTCCAACACGTTGGGTTTGGGTAGAATATGTGATGGGAAATTATCCTGCCAATATAACCACGGACCTTTATTTTTCAGACCTTGATGGAAACTGGAACCTGGATGGTGATGACCGATACGGTGAGGTTGCGGATTCGATCGATTTATATCCTGATGTTTTTGTCGGGCGGATTCCGGCACACAATCCTGATGATATATACGCATATTTGAATAAAACCCTTTCCCATTTATTTGAAGAGGTTAATCCACCCAATTCAAATGAACCATATTACAAAAAGGCGCTATTTGTCACTAGTATGTTCTGGTCTCAGAATGATTCCTATTATATTGCTAGAAATCAATTAAGCCCTCTTCTTCCCCATCATTTTAATAGAATTTATCTGAATGAAGAACCTAAACAGACCGTAATTGACGATATCCATAATGGATATAACTTAATCACCTGGCTCGCCCATGGAGATGTTAATATGTTAAGGGTTAGGACAAGCCCGCGTGAATATGTGACAAACTTTACTTTTGATTCGTTGACCAATAATATTTATCCACTACTGGTGGTTATTTCTTGTTATACCGGACCTTTCCAGGAAGATTGCATTGGCGAGCACTGGGTAATGAATCCACATGGCGGTGGGATTGGTTATATTGGACCGACGAGTTCGAGTGCTGCATATAATCATATTGATTATGTGAAAACATTATACCCATTCCTGTTCACTACTGCATTAGGTTCAGCCATTGGACTTTCTAAAATTCCCTGGATTCCTTATGCGCAGTTTGACAACTGGCACCGGGTTTTTCAGTATTCATTAAATCTATTGGGTGACCCCACAATTAAATTAAGGTCCAATGTTCCTCACAAAATAGATTCTGTTATCACAATTAAAGATACTCTTCAGCTTGGTAATGATACAGTCACATTAAGAGTTTTCCCCAACTACGATAAATTTCAAGTTATTATTTATAAAGAAAATGATCTATTTTTGACCGATTCGGGATTTAATGGGGTATCAGGAACACCCATAAGAACAAAGTCGCCGGGTTATCTAAAGTATACAATATTGATAGAAGGCACTACACCATACATTGATTCTATATGGGTAAAACCCGTTGCTTCGTATGTTGTTTATCATCACTACAGAATGGTAGATTCGGTCGGTAATAATAATGGAGTCCCAAATCCTTCCGAGAGGGTTACACTATATCTGAGTTTGATAAACAATGGCGGGCAATTATCGGATTCAGTATTTCTAAATATCTATAGTACAGATAGTTTTATTGATATATTATGTGATACCGCCCACTATGTCGGGATACCGCCGGGAGAATTAAAAGAAAATTTAACACCTTTTATCCTTGAGATTAATCCCGCGACACCGGATGGTTATGGGCCACTGCTTTATTTAGAAATCCATTGTGGTTCGTTATTGATTTATGATACCTGTCAATTTGTTATTGAATCTTCGGTGTTAAAACTTTTTACGCAAAAATTTACCACAAACGGAAGTGTATATAAAATTGTACCTTTTGTTGAAAACGTTGGACATTGCACTGCAGAATCGGTTTATGCAATAATTACCAGTCTTTCGGATACGGCGACGGTTCTCGATAGTGTAGCACAGTTTGGAGATGTTAGACCCAATGAAATCGTTTCTGCAAACGATACGTTGAGAGTATTAAAAGTTTATCCCGGAAGTGTTAGCTTTAAATTTGCACTTTATAACAAAAATGCAAAAATGCTGGAAAGAAAGGTTGTGCTTGACACTATATGTAGGATTGATTCATTGTGGTCTTTTGGAACGCGGAATTCTATAATTCTTAACTGGGTTATGGTAATGAATGCAGTCGGTTATCGGATCTACCGTTCAGAAGAACCAAATGGTAATTTTGAGTTCATTGGCAATCCTTTATTACCCACCGCATATTTTGAGGATATAAATGTGAGAGGAAACAGAGATTATTATTACTATATCATTGCGGTTGATTCTTCAATGAATGAAGGGATGCCATCTGATACAATCAAGGCGCGGGTTAATCCTTTGGTTGCCCAGGGTTGGCCCAGGACGGTATTCGGTTATCTATTTTCTTCGCCTAATTTTGGAGACCTTGACCCTTCCTATCCCGGCCTGGAAATTGTTGTTTGTTCAAGAAACGGGGATGTATATATGTGGCATAAAGACGGAACACCGGTGAATAATGACCTTTATGGCAGGATTTTTACCTGCGGTGCTGAAATCTGGTCATCACCTGCAGTTGGTGATGTTGATAATAATGGAACCTTAGAAGTATGTTTTGGTATAAGGCGATGGTGGGATAATTTTTATGTGTTGACAAAATGCGATACTGCTTGGATACCTATGCCGGGCTGGCCCAGGACATTGGGTGGTGGTATCCTTGGTTCACCGGTGCTTGCTGATATTGATGGCGATGGAGACCTGGAGATTTTTGTTATAAGTGAAGATGGTAAACTGTTTGCATTCCATCATAATGGTTCAGGCATCTATGCACCTGATGGACTATTAAAAAATTTATATGGTTGGCATGGTGGTTCCCCGACGGTTGGTGATATAAATAATGATGGAAATCTTGAAATAGTCGCCTGTGGCGGAGCCAATTCTGATTCTTTGTTCGTTTGGGACCGTTTCGGTAATTATCTCCCGCCTTTTCCCATTGCTATAGCGAAGAAGATGGTCTATTCACCGGTTCTCGGTAATGTGTTTGGTGATGCAGATCTTGAAATATGTTTTTATACCGATTCTACTGATTTTATCAATGTGGTGGATGCAACAGGACATATACTCTGGCAAATCAGTGTTCCATCACTGGGTGATGTTGAGGCATATCCAGTTATTGCTGATATTACCGGTAATGGGAGGCCGGAGGTAATTGTTGGTAGTAATCAGGGTTCAATGTTTTTGTCAGTTCTTGATTCTCTGGGGAATATGCTCCCTGGATTTCCTACATCATATGGCCGTGACTTTAAATTGCCCGTTGTCGCTGATATAGATGGAGACCGGATGATTGATATTCTCTGTGGCGCTGCAGATTGGAATTTATATGCCTTCAATAATCGGGCACAACTCTTAAGTGGTTTTCCAATACACTTTGGCATAAGGATTGAGCAATCCCCTGCGGTTTATGATATCGACGGTGATGGAAAACTTGAATTGATGGTTGGAGCGAATGATTTCAAATTCTGGGTATTTGATTTGGATGCAAGTTCATATGAGTGGCCAAAATTCCGTTATGACCCTTATAATTCAGGTTGGTATAAGTCACATTATTGGGCAGGGATTAAGGGTGCCTATACTAAGGGAAATAATAGTAAATTTTACTTCGGATTATCACCCAATCCATTCAGAACCCAACTCATAATAAAATTCCAATTACCGGATTTTAATCCCCAGGGAAATGCTAATGACCTGATTACTTTAAGGATTTATGATCCACTGGGTAGAATCGTTAGGTCATTTGATTGTTTGACCAGTTGCTCAATAAATCAGATTCTCTGGGATGGTAAAGATGATGCGGGTAGAATGGTTCCAGCAGGCGTTTATTTCGTAAAATTTGAATCCACAAACTTTAGGGCGG
>CBFGJP010000087.1:0-1725 GCA_965649105.1 Caldifarciminota bacterium | reverse complement strand
CAATAAATCAGATTCTCTGGGATGGTAAAGATGATGCGGGTAGAATGGTTCCAGCAGGCGTTTATTTCGTAAAATTTGAATCCACAAACTTTAGGGCGGCGAAAAAGGTGGTACTTTTGAGGTAAATGAAATTGGGCAATAAATTGACATTTGACTTTTTAATTTAAATGAATAAAATATATAAAAAAAGTGAAAGGGGGTGATAAAAAATAAAAAAACAGAAATATTATTCTTCTTTTGCTTGATTAGAGAAAGGAGTGAAAAATGAAAAAAACAGCAATGTTGATGGTGTTAGCCGTCTTTGCCCTGGCTGCGACAAAACCAGGGGCACCAGTGCAAATCCCGGAACAACCGGTAAAGATTGAATTGCCAAAGGAGAGTGTGGATGGAGATGCCAACCGTTCAGACATAATCCCTATTTTCTCAAGCCAGATAAAATCCCAATTCATTCCTGTAGCATATGGTGATGCAACGAAGATTGCCTTCTCCAATGGCATTGCTTTTGATACAAGAACTCTCGGGAAAAATGGTGAACCTGATTTACCAGTTGATTTAAAGATCCAGTATCGTGAGGATGAAAGTGGATATTATATCGTCCAGTTTTCCGGACCAATATATGGACCAGAAAAGGATTGGCTTGAATCACAGGGTGCAAAAATTCATTTCTATATTCCCAACTATGGTTTTCTCATTACATTAAAAGGGCAAGGTGCGAAGAACGCGATTCTCTCAAATCCATCGGTAAACTGGGTGGGTATTTATCAACCTGCCTACAAAATATCAAGTTTATTTGATGGTGTTGGTGCTGAGCACAAGGTAACGATTGTTCTGTTTAATGATGCAGATATGAATTCGGTAGTTGAACAGATAAAGGCAATTGCCAAAAATAATGAGGTTGTGACTTCAGACAATGGCATAAATAAAATGGTATGGTGTGTGGTAAATAAGTCCGATGTCAGCAGACTTGCGAATATAAAAGAAGTTTACTGGATTGAACCTTATATCCAACCGGTGATGCATAACCAACAATACCAATGGGTCGTCCAGTGCGGATATCTTTCTTCAGCACCGCCGGGAAATGATAATACCTATCGCCGTATGTGGGCGATGGGTATCCTTGGTCAGGGTGAGATAATCAATCATTGCGATTCAGGAATAAATACAAGTCATTATCAGCACCGTGCAGGCAGTCCGGCGATTACAACCTGGGGCGTATATCCAACTCATAATAAGATTGTAGCATACGATTCTGGTGCACCGGCCCAGATTGTATTCGGCGATGGTTCTGGTGCTTCTTATCACGGCACCCATACTGGTTGTACGACTGCGGGAAATGATACAACATTAGGGAGTGATTACCGGGATGGAATTGCAAAAATGGCACGGTTATATCACAATGATTGCGGAGATAATACAAGCAGTTCCATTTACACATTCGGCGACCTCAACGACCTTTATATCCGTCCCTATAACAAATACTATGCAAGCCATGGGATAAGGGCTTATTTGAGCACGAACTCCTGGGGTGCAAATGTCAATGGTGCATATACCGTTATGAGTTTAAATGTTGACCAGTTTATGTGGGCACACAAAGACTTTTTACTTTTCTTTTCTAACGGAAATAGTGGAACAGCCGGTTCAGTTGGATCTCCTGCAACAGCGAAGAACTGTGTGTCGGTCGGAGGAACACTCAACGGTACTTCCTGTAGGAGTTATTATACCACA
>CBFGJP010000086.1:0-10367 GCA_965649105.1 Caldifarciminota bacterium | reverse complement strand
TTGATGCCGAATCCGTTCCGGAGCAGACTTGATATCCGATACCGGATATCGGATGTAGGATTGAGGAAAATAAATTTGGCGATATATGATGTTTCGGGTAGGGTTGTTAAATCATTCAATCTTGCATCATGCATTATGGATCAGGTATCAAGGATTGTCTGGGATGGTTGTGATGATTTGGGTCGTCGGTTGCCTGGTGGTGTTTATTTTGTGCGGTTAGAGGCGGGCGATTTCAAGCAGATAGAGAAGGCGGTGTTGTTGAGATGATGGAAGTTGGGTGAGGAAGTGGGTTTGGAAGTTAGATGTGGGAAGTTGGGAATTAAGAGGCTATCTTCTTATTTCACATCTCCATACCCATTTCTTCACCCAATAACAAATTTTCCCTAATCACCCTTTATTACCCCTGAATTCCCTTTTGATAATCCTTCATTGGGAATAGTCATTTGTTTTAGGGCGTGGCAGATGGATCGGTCTGAAGTCTTATGTTTTAGATTATTTTTTTACTATAGACTACGCCCTAAAACCATTCCAATTTTCATGCCTAATAACTATAGATCAATAAACGATTTGACGATATGGGCAGCGAACCTGTGGAATAATAAACGATTCTGTAGGGACGGTTTCTCAGCTTCAAAAATTCGTCATCGGTACTTATAACTATTTTTTTTGAATATTCCAAAAATACCACCCTTTTTGTCATTTTCATCTGAACCGGATGGTGTTGGTTCTATATTTTGTTTTTCTTCTAAATTTTCTTGGATTAATTTAACAAGTCCGGAAGAAATCAGCCCGTAAAGGATTCTTCCGGTTTCAAATTCCGAGAGTTTAACCCTCAGAGAAATTTCTTTTATTGATAGGGAGCCATCAACAAATGCAAGGACCTTCCATTCTTCAGGCCTTAGATTTATTTTTTCAATGCCTGCGTCAGGAACTTCCACAATCTTTGGAACCATGTCAAATGAAGGGATCAATCTCTGAATTTTATTTAATTCATCAATCCTTCGTGCGGCATCAAGTATAACCTGTTGGATGGGTAGTTCGACAGTTTTCTCAATGGTTTCTTCACCCGGTCTGAATACAAATCTTCCTTTGCGCCATTGTAATATTGAGTCGATCGCCTGTTCGCCTATGAGATTATTCGTCTTTGCATGGACCACCATACCATTTTTGAAGTATACTACCCCAACATCACTTGGGGTTTGAATTCTTAAACTACCATCCTTAGCACCGAGTTGTATTAACTGAAACACATCGGTCAATTCAAAATCTTCTAAATTTCCTTCTAATGCCATTATTCCTTAAATACCCCCATATTTCGATATTTCTCAATTCTTTTTTCAATCAATTCATCAATCGGAACCCTGAGTAACTCATCAAGATTTTTCAATACTGCGGATTTTATATTTAATGCGGTTTTTTGGTAATCCATATGGGCACCACCGAGTGGTTCGGGGATGATTTCGTCAATGATTTTAAATTGCAGCAAATCTTGGGCAGTGATTTTTAAAGCCTCTGCAGCATCTTTATTTTTTGATGCATCACGCCAGAGTATGGATGCACATCCTTCCGGTGAAATGACCGAGTAGATTGCATTTTCCATCATTAGAACCCTGTCCCCCTGGGCAATAGCAAGGGCTCCACCAGAGCCCCCTTCACCCAAGATAACAACAATGATAGGAACCTTCAATAAGGCAAATTCAAAAAGATTGTAGGCAATTGCCTCAAATTGACCGCGTTCTTCTGCACCAACACCCGGATATGCACCTGGTGTATCAACAATGCTGAGAACAGGTATGCTAAATTTCTCTGCCATTTTTGCTATTCTAAGTGCCTTGCGGTATCCTTCAGGATGCGGCATTCCGAAGTTTCTTTTGATCTTTTCTTTGGTATCTCTACCTTTTTGCTGGGCAACGATTGCTACAGAATATTTATCAATCTTACCTAAACCTGCAACCATTGCCGGGTCATCACTGAATCTACGGTCACCATGTAGTTCGATAAAATCAGTAGTTATAGCATTAATTATGTCCATCGCATAAGGCCTGCGCGGATGTCGGGCAATCTGGACTCTCTGCCAGCGACTTAGATTTGAATAAATTTTTCGCTTTAACCTCTCTGCCTGTTGCTGGAGTCGTTCGATTTCATCATCGACATCGCTGAGTTTCTTTAATTCTTCAATCTTTTTTTCCAGTTCTATAACTGGTTTTTCAAAATCAAGGTAAATACCACTATTCATAATCGATCAAAATGAAAAACCAATGCCAATTGTATTTATCATACCAAGATTATATGGATAAAGGGAGGCACCATATTTGATTGTTAGATTTCTGGTGTGAATACCTAAATAAAAACCAGGGTAAAGTTGGTCACGATAATTTATTGAAAGTCCGGTTTCCAAATTGCTGTTTAATTTCATTTCACCAGCAATCGAAGATTCAAACGAGGCAGTATTTATAAGATAGTGAATATCGCAACTCACCGTGAATTTTTTAATCATTCGATAATATCCGAGGCTCAATTTCGCAGGCAAATTCACTTCTTCATTGGCGATTTTAAGTTTGCCACCAAAATTCGTTGCACCGGCACTTAAACCGCTAAATTCGTTTATATAGGCAAGCGCAAGATCAAACCCCAAAGTTGCGTCTGTATAAATATACAGATTTTCGTAGATATATTTTACTTTTATACCGACTTTGCCTTTGGTAGAGACATTTTTTGCTACACAAAAACCAAGATAGAAATCACTGCCAGTATAAAAGCCTGTCGAGTCTTCGGTTGGATAATCAGGTTTTGCTTCAATATTACCATAGTTGTAGTTCATCACACTGATGCCGATGTCAAAATCGTTGAATCTCCGGCCAATCCCGAGATTCATATTCCTCATTGATGCGTATATATTAGTATAGAAAAAACTAAGATTATAACCTTCTGGACCAGCACTAAAGATTGAGGGATTATAAAAAATCGCCTCACTGCCCACGGATGTTGAATAATATGTCATAATTCCTTTTGCGGAAGCAGGCATTAAGAGACCGTTAACTCCGGCTGAAGTAATCAAGATAAATAGTAAATTCATTTACTCCTCAATTATTTCAACATTCGCCCTGGGCAATTTTACCCTTTTTTTGTTTTCCAATTCCACTTCGAGGACGCGCACCTTTGATTCGGTCTCGATTGTTTCCAAAGGAACCGGGAGGTCAACAACCTTCCCCAACATTCCAAAATAAGGTTCTCTTATAATTCTAACCGCCATGCCGATCTCCAAACCCGAGCCAGTAGAGATATGAGCAATCTTTTTGTCTGGTGCTTTATCAAGAGGAACTATTACTTCAGGGCGCATTACTCCGGCCCGGATCTGGGTAGCACCATTGATGGATGCCTTTTTGCCCACCAGGGATTTGAGGAGATTGAATGTTCTATCGGCCATTCTTAATTTACCAAAGCCTTCAGTAACGATTATAGTTAACCCAACATTTTCTGAACCGGTGATCGCAACACCGATATCATAACCCATAAACTTTTTCAAATCTTGATCTTCAATACCACCAATGATAACCCCTTTTGCACCGACATTGCGTGCTTTGATGAGAGTTTCATAAGGAGCAAGTGCACCACCAATTATTATCTTATTTTTAAATGATTCGTTTATATCTTGCTCGGTAAGAATTTTATCAGGACTATCTGTGGCGATAGCGAGCTCACCGATCGTCTCACCCCCAATGCCGAATATCCCCTGAATAAAACTTCCTTCTGTTTTTATTAAAACACCTTCATTGGGAAATACCTTGCTAATCTCACCATCGATATAAGCGATCACCTGTACCGGAATCGGTGGCTCTCTCAATATTACCTGACCCGTAATTTTAGAAATGCTTTCTACCTTACCGGTTATGGGACTTTTAACTGTTGATTTAAATAACCCAAAAAACCCTTTGCTCTGGGCAATGACTTCATCTTTTTGCACATCGTCTCCAGTTTTTTTCATCATCGCTTCATCAATTTCTTCGGGTAGTATGCCTAAAAGCCCAGCCACATTTACGGTCTGGACACTGCCCGGAAGGGATGTTTTTGCAACAATCTCCTCCGCCTTGACCTTATCACCTTCCTTTACGAGAACCTCACCCGGCAAAGGCAAACGCCTCAATTTCTCAACAACAGTATAAGCAAGAACCTTTAAGCCTGGAGTATATGCATGTGCCAATGAAGCCTCCTTTGAATCTATATTATATATATTTTTTAAGAAAGGTCAAGAATTTCTTATCATTTTCCTTGCCATTGCCATATTCATAAGATCCTCTGTTATTCCGGTCCTCGGTGTCTCCATGATAAAAGGTAAATTTTTAAGTTCTGGATGGTTTATGATAAATTCCATACCCCTCCCAATTTCTCCTTTCCCGATATGCCAGTGTCTATCCTTTTTCGAATCAAATTTTGCCAGCGAATCATTGAAATGGACGAGGTGGATATGTTCTAAACCAATATATCTTTTTAAACTTTTTATTGTTTCATTAACCCATTTTTCAGTCCTCAAGTCATATCCGGCAGCAAATGCGTGGGCAGTGTCAAAAACAATTCCTATCCGACGGGAATTGATCCCTTTTAGTATTTCACCCAAATGCTCGAACTTATAGCCAAATTCATTGCCACTTCCGGCTGTATTCTCCACAAGAATTATAACATTATTTTCGACCGCATCTATTGCCCGGGTTATTGCTTCAATCATCTTTTTTATACCGGATTTTATATCCGGATTTGAACCGGCGTGCGTGATCAGGTATTCGGCGTTTAATTTCTCTGCCCTTTTTAGGTCCTCAATCAGCGAAGCAACCGATCGTTCAAATAAATCATCGTCGTTTGAACCCAGGTTATTTAAATAGGGGAAATGAACAAAAACAGGTGAGATGCCATTTTCTTCCATCTGGTGTTTAAAGATTGTGGCATCTCGGTTATCGATATTTTTATATTTCCAACTTCTTGGGTTACGGGAAAAAATTTGGATCGTTTCCGAATTAACTTCTTTTGCTCGTGTGCAGACATACTTAAATCCGCCGGCGATTGAAATATGAAACCCCAATTTCATAAATAAAAAAATTTATTTTTTGCAGGTGAGACAGAATGGTTTGTTTTTCTTTAACACCATACCACCACCACATTGTGGACATTTCTGTTCAACGGGTGGATAAAATGAACTGAATCCGCATACCTTACATTTATATACCCTACCTTTTTTACCCGAGAATATAATTACCGTGCCATTGCAGATTGGGCATGGAAAATCGTGCGTAAGGTTTTCTGTATACTTACATTCAGGATAACCACTGCAGGCAAGAAACTCGCCGAATCTCCCTTTTTTAATTACCAAGGTTTTTCCGCACTTTGGACAGGTCTTGTTTGTTGATTGGACTTCAAGATTTTCTGAATATTTACATTCAGGAAATCCGGAACAGGCAAGGAATTTACCGTATTTACCCCATCTAATTACCATCGGCCGTCCGCACTGTGGGCAAACTTTATCAATAGTCTGCTGAATATTTTTCTTTATACTTTCTACATCAGCATTTGCCTGGTTCACAACTTTCTCAAACGGTTCATAAAATTCTTTAACAACTTCCTGCCATTTTTTCTTCCCAGTTTCCACGAGGTCGAGTTCCTCTTCCATGCGGGCAGTGAAAGGTATTTCAAAGATATTATTGAATCTGGGAATGATTATATTATAAACTTCTCTGCCCAGATCAGTTGGAATTATTTTCCCATTATTTTTAATCACATATCTACGATCAAATAAAGTTTGAATTATATGGGCATAAGTAGAAGGTCGGCCAATGCCATTTTCTTCTAATTTTTTAATCAAGGTTGCTTCCGTAAATCTGGGTAATGGCTCGGTCTGTTTTTTTTCAATATCGATTTTCTTTAATATCACGCCCTCCCCGACCTTAACCTTTGGTACAAAACCCCTTTGAATTGTTTCACCGGATAATAATTGATAACCAAGGAATAAAGGTTTCATTTCTTCAGCCTTGAATTCAAGCCCCATGTATTCAAGAAATACCTCTTTTAGTTCGTATCGGGCATTTACCATTTGTGAAGCAACGAATCGATCAAATATTAATTTATATATTTTATACTGATCAGGGGTAAGATAATCAATTATGGAATCAGGCTCAATATTTATTCTCGTTGGTCTGATTGCCTCATGACCGGATTGGGCACTTTTTTTATCTTTGAATTTCCTTGGTTCCCTGGGCAGGTATTCACTTCCAAACTTCCCATCGATATATTCTCTTACTGCTTCTATTGCCTGATCATTTACTCGCGTCGAATCGGTTCTCATATAGGTAATCAAACCAATCGTCCCCTGGGGCAGGCTTATTCCTTCGTATAGACTCTGGGCAATCTGCATAGTCTTTTTAGGCGTTATGTTGAATTGTTTTGAAGCCTCCTGTTGAAGCGTGGATGTAATTAATGGTGGGGCAGGAATTTTTTCCGGACTAGTTATGCGATATGCCGTGACCGTGAATTTTGTATCGGGTTTTAAAATATTTTTTATTTTATTGAGCTCTTCTTCAGAAAGTACTTTCCTCTGAACGCCTTCGATTTTCAAGAGGTTAGCATTGAAAGATTCTCGGGCGCGTGTTTCAAATGTCCCGGCGATATTCCAGTAAGGCGTTGGCTGAAACGATTCAATTTCTTTTTCTCTTTCACAAATCAATCTTAGGGCAACACTCTGTACCCTTCCCGCGGAAAGTCCAGATTTTATTACCTTCCATAAAAAAGGACTTGTGCAATAACCAACAATACGGTCAAGAACCCGGCGGGCTTTATGCGCATCAACCAGATTCTGGTCTATTGAGACCGGATTTTGAAGTGCTTTTCTTACATATTCAGGGGTGATTTCATGGAATAATGCCCTTTTTATAACTGGCGCACTCGAATTTAATTCTTCGGCGATATGCTGGGCAATTGCCTCGCCTTCGCGATCAGGATCGGATGCGATATAAACCTTTGCTGAATTCTTGCAAGCGTTCTTGATTTCATTAATTATTTTTGCCTTGCCTTTTATTTTTATATATTTAGGTTCAAAGTTATTTTCTATCTTTACGCCCAGTTCTGATTTTGGCAGATCCTTGATATGTCCTTTTGATGATAAAATTATATATTCTCGCCCGAGAAAGGATTTTATTGTCTTGGCTTTTGTGGGTGATTCCACAACTATGACTTTTTTGCCTTTGTTCACAAATTATTATATTTAATTATTAGTAAGTGTCAAGATAGATATTATTTAAGATGGACTAATTTCGCAATAAAGGTTTTACCCTCAATTTCTGCTCTTACACTATAGACACCTGCTGGTAGTTGTCGTCCAGCATCATCATCAAAACACCATATAATTTGAGTATTATTTCGATATTGATTATTTTTATCAATTAATTTCTTGACTTTATTACCAAGGCAGTCATAAACCTCCAATTTTTCAATAATGGAAGGTGAAATAGTCAATTGGATAGTTACTCGTTCTATTGCCGGATTCTCAATAATTTTGATTGGGGTATTTTCAAGGGTATGTTTCTTTTGTTCGACAATAAAGAAATTATGTCCAGTTGGTTTCAACCATGGGTCGCCAAGCAGGGTCATTCCATAATGCCAGCAGAGTTCATCAAAGGTAACACCATTGGAAGTTATGTATGTGAACCAATCTCTAAATGCCTGTCCGAGTGTCTTTTGCTGTGAAAGTGGCTGGTAAAAATAATAAAAATCTAACATACTGCCGGTTTTCGTAGAACCAATTTCACCCAGACCATAATCCTGATTAAAAATAGATTGTCCGCCACCATATCCATTTGTAGTATAACGGGCAAATGAGCAGGCAAAGTGATTGTAAAAATTTGCCGGTGGGTTTTGGGTTGTGTATTCATTGGCATAGTAATAATCATAGGAACCGCCGTTATTATATTTAAATTGATGTAAACTCGGCGAAGAATGGGCGAAGACTGAGACCCACGCCTGTGGTGTATTTAATTTTGTTCTATAGATAGATGCCCTTGTTGTTTCTGCATGCCAGTAGTTCATTGTATCCGGATATAAGACCGACACTTCATATGCCCATTGGGGTGCCCACGGGATCCAATCATCGTCACAAAAGAATAATGCTCTGTTTTGTAATTTAAGTGTATCATAGCGATAGGCATTATCTTTACGGAAGTAATTTTTTAAAGTAACTGTATCAACTCCAATACCTGTGGGAGTGAGTCTACCAATATAAATCTCAGGATTGATATTGCCGGTATGTCCATCATATTTGCCATTGCCGGTGTTCATGGTATCGAGCCATGTGCCATTCAAATCCATATAAAACAAATCTATGGGGAACTGTGCATATCCATACTGACCAAAATCATTGGCGATTTCAAACCAGGCAATTGGCAGGTTACCGACAAATAGAGCCCCTTCAATGTTATTGTTATTATAAAGATTTTGTAAAAATGTTCGTAGGATTTCCGGTGACCCACCAGCGATCTGATAACTGAGAATTGTATATCCTTCGGATTGTAAATTATCGATCAATCGGTTAAGCTCATTGGTAAGTGAACCGGCAATACTCTGTTGAGTTAAAATGGCAACATTACCAGCCCTTCCATTGCCATAGACAATTTTATCAAGTGAACAGAAGAATTGAGAATAGGGATTTTTTGCTATCCACTCTTCATAGGTGTCAGGGTGCGTTCCTTCAGGCCCAGCCCATTTTAATAATGGGATACTTTGGTAGTCAATGCCTATGAGTAAATCAGTAAAAATCACAAATATTAAAATTTTTTTCATAGTTTCTCTCTTATACATTACGATATCGGGGCGGAGGGATTTGAACCCACGACCCCTTGGTCCCAAACCAAGTGCGCTAAGCCGCTGCGCCACGCCCCGGAACAGGTTGGTAGTCGTTTTAAGGTTTTGCTATTTTTACCATAACTGTTATCATTATTTTTTAAACACCAGGACGAAAAGCAAATATTCTTAACAGTTGCTTAAGACTCCTAAATTCATTACATTTAGAATTATTTGAGATTATATCCAACAATAATAGAAAGTCAATATTGCAATTCGCTATCTTATTAATATCAATTCTGCTATTCCGGTGATATCTCCGGCCTCCAACCTGATAAAATATACACCAGCAGGAAGTCGGCGCCCTGAGTTATCTTCACCCGACCAAACAAGCGTTGATTGTTCATTATTTCCCGTTGACCGTGAAAAATCTTTAACCAACCTGCCGGTAGCATCATAAATTTTTATACTGGCTACTTCTAAATTAATTTCCGATTGCTGATTTGTGGCGGATTGGGGATATGGAATTTGAATATTAATCCTGCAAAGGTGTCTAAATGGATTGGGGAAAATTACCAAAGGTTCCAGCCGGTTCAGGGATTTTGCATCCGATTCTTCGATATCAACAAAATAGAAATTTAGATTTCTTTCCCATAATGCACAAAGGGTTGGTGATAATTCACCTACTGGTTGATGTGTTCCAAAAGATGCAGTCATCCAATAACGGGCAGGCCAGAGACTATCAATTATATAAAATCCGTTGCTGTTCGTGAATGTAGTACAGGATTTATAAAAAGGTCCCGGAGTTATAATGCTATCATATAAACTTGCAGTTACCCGGGCATTTTCAACGGGAATACTGTTCAAATAAACATAGCCGCTTATAGCACATCCAGGATAATCGTCATTTTCGCTACCGAATGTGGGCGTATAGTCAATATACCAATCAGCGGTGGGCGTGGGATAATTATAAAATAAAATACACACAAATCTTGAGGCAGAGGTGCCCGGGAGTGGCGCAAGAATTGGGGAGTGGAAGGTGTCCGCGTAAGAGATCACATCCCAGAAATAGTCAGATTTGTATACTTCTATATACCCATTTTGTTGGTTTAAATGAAATGTTCCATTTAAAAATGAAGTATCAATCACCGTGTAACCATAAGGTGGATTATTGATGTTGGTATCAATATATGCGGAACAGTTAGGTGTATATACCATTGTGCCAAGTAGTGGAATTTCTGAGCCATAATTTATCGGATGAAATTCAAACTTCTGACCGAGGATAGTATCTGTTTGAAATTCATTGATAACCCCAGTTAACAGGGGGTTGGCGATAGCCACAACAGGTGATATTAAGACAACGACAATCAACCTATTCATAAAACCTCCTTTTATATTTTACTATAATTATTTATTATGTCAAGGGTATTTTACTATAAGATATTTATTATGTCAAGATATAATAAAAGGTTTGAAAATTAGAGAGGGATGGTTATGATTAATGAAAAAGGAGTGTTTTATGAAGTATGTTGGGATTGATTTACATCGTC
>CBFGJP010000085.1:0-10371 GCA_965649105.1 Caldifarciminota bacterium | reverse complement strand
AGGAACCAGCCAGATATATATTATCGGGTCTGGACATCATCGGGCTGGCAGAATGAGCCATCACCAGTGTATAGAAGTCCTACTTTTTCAGTTACTCCACAGGCTGTTTATAATGCCGTTGCTCCGGATAACATATATGTCTCACCTGGAGTGAATATGATGGCTATAATAATCAGTGGGATATCTACTTATCATCCTATTATGATGGTTGGCAAGAACCGATGAATATAAGCAATTCGGTGAGCGTGGATTCAAAAGATCCGGCTATTGCCTCTATTTCTGACGAGATGACTGAAAATAGATTGTGTATTTCCTATACCGAAGGTAATGAGCACTGGTCAAATCGTGGAAAGTTTTTGCCGTTGTACTATGTGCGGACCTATGGGATAAACCTGCCTTTATCTGGTGGTGGTCCGCAGGATAAGCAGACGATGGCTTTGGGTTCAGGAGAATTATCCCTTGAGGTCTATCCGAATCCCTTCCGGAACAATGTTCATATCAGATGCAGGATACACGATACAGGATACATGATAAAGATTTATGATGTTTCAGGCAGGGTTGTTAAATCATTCAATCTTGAATCGTGCATCATGAATCAGGCATCAAGGATTGTCTGGGATGGTTTAGATGATTCAGGTCGCAGATTGCCTGCGGGTGTGTATTTTGTGCGATTAGAGACCGAAGGTTATGATAAGATAGAAAAGGTGATATTATTGAGATAATGACCGCCCTTCCACTTCCGAAGTGGAAACTGGGAGGTGGTGTGGATAGCGGAAAATTCGGCATCCGGAAGGGATGCAACATGGGGATTGACAAAAAAAATATATGGGTATAATAGGGTATAATTGGAAAGGAGTAGGCAGTATGGCAGTAGCCAGTGGATTTGAAGGCTGGAAGAGAAGGAGACAGAAGACTATGGGAGAAGGAGGTTCGAGGAGAAACAGGGGGTGCGAAGATAAGAAGGTAAGAGGGTATGGAACGAAAGGATTGGCCTCGGGAGTTAAATTATACCTAATCTTTTGTTTTTTAATCCTTATTGCTCTGTTAGTATGTAGTAAAGAAAAAGATAGCGATGGATTTATGAAACCAATCATTAGTTCTGGTGAGCATGAACCTGCTTTTTCACCCGATGGTAAGTTTATTGCATATATGAGAGAACCGGATGATGAAATTCCTAATTATCAAATCTGGTTATTTGAGATGGCAACTGAGGAAAGTGAATATTTAGCTGACGGTTTTTCACCAGACTGGTCGCCGGATGGTAAGTGGATAGCTTATGTTTATAACCGAAATATTTATAAGATAAATGTTGAGACGAAAGAGATTAAGCAATTAACAACCTGGGGCTCTTGTTTCTTCCCGGATTGGCATCCTGAGGGATTTAAATTTGCTTATAGAGATTCGGACGGCGTGAGAATTACAGATTCAAATTTTACTAGTACAAAGTTTATTGCTCGAGGCGACGAGCCTGACTGGTCTCCAAACGGTGATAAAATTGTTTATATAGGGTCGGCGACGGTTACATTTCCTGAAATATTCTTGATTGATACTTTAGGTAACGATCCTGTTAGGCTCACAGTTAATGGATATGAGGATCGTTCTCCCGTTTTCTCTCCTGATGGTTCAAAGATTGCGTATGTAAGTAATTATAATATCTGGGTGATGGATACAAACGGCGGTAACAAAACTCAATTAACCTTTGAACCCCAAGGAGAAAATTGGAGTGCTGCTTATGACCCTGCTTGGTCTCCCAACGGGAATCAAATAGTTTATACACTGACAAAGAAAATTGAAAAAAAAGATGTAATTGAATATCATTATCATCTTTGGTTAATGGATGCCGGTGGAGAAAATAAAAGGCAACTTACCGGGAAAGTTACAAGAACTTTTGGTTGTAAGTAAGAAAAACGAAGGGGGACAAAATGATTGGCAATAAATCAATGTGTATGAAAGCGTTAATCGCTTTCATAATGATAGTGCCCATGTTGTGTATGGGGGGGGCATGTTCCAGGAGAGGTTTTAGTGCGGTTAAAGCGTGGTGTTGTTGAATTGCCGCAAGGTCAAGAAAAAGGAACTATAGAGTCAATAAAAGGGAACCAAAATCTCAGAAATTTTCTACTTAATGCGGGCTTAGAAAAAATTGCAAAGGTGTTCCGGGATTTTGAGCCTAAAGATACATTGATGCAATTAGAAGATGGAGAAATCGTAAAAGTTCAGGACTTCTCATTAGTTTTTAAATTATCTTTCGATCCAAATGCAGATGTTATGTTAATAATAGACTCGCTGAAATCATATAGTGATGTAATTTATGCTGAACCAAACTATTTAGGTATTCCATTATACAATGTTAACGATGATTCTTTTCCAAAACAGTGGTACCTGAAACAAGCGAATGATTGTGATATAGATGCAGAGTTAGCCTGGGACATAGAAAGGGGGAACAGCAGCATTCGTATAGGTATTGTAGACGACGGAATTGATTATCATCATAGAGACTTTGGTGGCGCAATGGGATCGAATTATAAAGTCAAAGGTGGACGACGGTATAGTTTGGATGGAACATATATAAACGATCCTCATCCCTGGTATGACAACGATGTCCACGGAACACATGTGGCAGGCATTGCCAGTGCATTGACGAATAATGATAATATAGGAATTGCTGGTGTTTCTGGTGGCAGCGGGGGGAGTGATATTGGTTGCTCAATGTACGGCTATTGTATAAAGACTCATGGAGGGTTAACACCCGTTGAAATTTTTGTTCTTGGATTAGGGGCTGCTGCCGATATGACACATGTTATAAATGCAAGTTATGGTTATGAATATAGCGAAGTGCTAAGGGAAAAATGTGTTTATGCATATAAACTTTCCAGGACTTTAGTAGCATCACGAGGGAATTATTACGAACTAAATCCAGATAGCTTATTATATCCAGCATGTTATGACCCGCATTTAGTTATTTCTGTAGGGGCGACATATTACAATGATCTTCTTGCGTCTTTTAGTAATATTGGACAAGGTTTGGATGTAGTAGCTCCCGGGGTTGATATTATCAGCACAGTGCCCGTAGGATCTCCAAATGAAGAAAAGTATCAAAGAATGTCTGGTACTTCAATGTCAGCCCCATTGGTAACTGGTTTAGCAGCACTCATTCGCTCCCGGGCGTATGAAAAAGGAATTTCATTGCAACCCGAAGATGTGGAAGGGATAATCAGGGCAACGGCTTATGATCCACCATGGTCTGACCCGGGTTATGATGACGAGTATGGTGCCGGTCGGATAAATGCTTATGATGCATTGAGGTTTTTTGATACACCTAACTCAATTCGTCGATACACAGTTTATGCAAATAATTGGGCGTATTGCGGAACTTATCCACTATGGCTCATTGGACTCCCCAATTTAGCTGATGACCAATACCAAGTAGAAATCTGGGAAGTCAGAAGTAATTGGTTTTCATTACCCACGGATATGATTCAATTTTTGGGCATATGGGGATTGGGACGATTAACATCAGGCTATTCTTTTCTGTCCCAACAAATACCTCATTATGGCGAGGGCTGGTGTGGTGTAGAAAAACATCCGACAAGCGCTCAATACCGAACAAAAACTTATGTCTATGCAGTGTGGAATTTGGACTTTTCACATTTTTATGGCTGGTGGCCATGTGAGCCCAGTGATGTCACTTTCAAGTATTCGCTGTTTAGTGTTAATGTCTTGGCGCCCTATAATCTTCGCGCTGAAAATATAACGCAGACCTCATTAACTTTAAAATGGAATTATGATTATCCTGCACTTATTGATGGTTATGTAGTAAAAAGAGATGGAGCGGTGATTGCTAATCCACCACCGGGTGTAACTGAATTGGAGCAGACCGGTCTTGAGCCAGGACATCTGTATTATTACGAGGTTTATGCCCGAAAAGGAAGTATCTATTCAACACCCACCACTCTACATATTGGCACAGTGCCAACCGGTGCCCTTGCCCAGTCGGATTATTCCCGGATGTCGGCGTTTAATAATGGCACCAAAGTGGTTAGGGGACCTGATGGGAAAATTCATATCATTTATTATAATGGTAGTCATGTTTATTACAGTTATTCAACTGATGGTGGGGTTAGCTTTGCCGCCCCCTGGCAACAAGTGTGTTCTAGTGATACAATACCTGTTTTGGCGACTGATGCTAATGGAACCCTCTGGATTGTCAATGCAACCCATTATTTCCCCAATCTTTATACATGTGCCCTTGAATATTATCTTTACAAAAAAACAGATATAGGATGGCAAAAATCCTATGATGAAATATACCGAAAAGAAATTTCTGCGCAGTATCCTAATGTTCCTGCTTTACTGCATCCGCCGTCTTTCGTGATTGTCGGTGATTCGGGTTATATTGCCTTTCAGGAACTACAAAATTGGAAGATTATAGTCTCTCAATTTCTACTGGGAATGAGTACTTATTACCAGACCCGTGTCATTTCTCAAGTAGGTGGAAACTACCCATCAATAGGTTATGATAAGGCAGGTAGGATAGTGGTAGTGGTGCGGGAATATGAGTCAGGATTTTATCAGCGATTAAAATTATATTTTAGGACGATTGGTAACTCAACTTGGCATATGGTGGATATATCTGGACTCTCAGATGTCTGGGCAGATGGTTCGCCATCGCTCTGGGCGGGGCAGGATGAAATTCGCATTGCCCTGGAAGGTTATGATTCCGCGCATCAGGGAATTATGTTTATCCGTCTGGTCTGGTCAGGAAGTACTTATACAGTTCAATCTACAGAATGCGTGAGCGAAGACATTGATTGGCCTGGTGATGCTGAGGGTTATAGTTATCTTGCAAGTCGGGATGTGGTCTTGTGGAAGGCTGAAGATGATATTCATTATGCACGGAGAATCGGTTTCGGGGAGTGGCAGGATCTGGGTAATCTTTCGCAATCTGGGGATTTGTCTTCTTATCCTCAGGGAGTTGTCTTTGGCAGCAGTGCTATGGGGCAGAAGTTATTTGCCTTATGGACTGAAAAGTCAGGAAGCAATTATTATCTGGTGCGGAAGGTTATAAATCTGCCACCAGCATATCCCACTCTGCGCACTGTTGCCCAATCAAATATCCCTGAGGCGACCGGATATAACAACAGTCGCCGTTTAATCCGGGATGCGCAAGGCGTATTGCATCTTGCATTTACCAGCGGTGATAGTGTTTATCATACATACTTACAGGATACTTCCTGGACTGAGCCGGTTGCAATTGGCGAAGGTAAGTATCCTGCACTTGCCCTTGATAATAATGGCAGAATCCATTGTATCTGGGGATGTAATCAAGGTCTGCCCTATTTTCTTGAGGAATTGAGATACAGTTGTTTTGATGGCAATCAATGGTCTGCACCAGTTCCTCTGATGCATACTTATAATTCATTCTTATGGGGTATCGGTGCACCATCCTTAGCAATAAAGGATTCCCTTGCCTATATCACCTTCAAATCCTATTCTGGTCCAACCTATCATCCTGAACCAGGTGGACCTGCACCCCAGGTCATCATCCTTGAATCAAGGAATTTAATCTATGGTAAGTTTAATATAGATAATCTATTGGCATTTGCCCATCAATCCATTGATGCGATAGGTATCACACCGACCCCTTACGACCCTTATGTGTATCAGGATTCATTGGTGCCTCTGCTTATCTCGCCTTCTATTGCCGTGGATTTGGCAGGTATTCCCCATATCCTCTGGGAGGGTGATTCAACGAATATGAGGTATTATACGATTGTTGATACGAATATTGCCCTCCAAATCTTTGATGAGAATGTTGACTTTCCGTTCTTAGGGATGAATGGAGACCAGATTCAAGTTTTCTATACTGCCCGGGATTCAATCAGGTACAGATATTCCTGAACAGGGACGACGAACCTGAGTCAGACCCAGACTGTGGCAGGTTGTGAGAGTCCGATATCAAGTGGGCAGTATCTGACCTGGACGAAGAGGGAGAATGGGATTTCTCATCTCTATTATGGTGCGATTCCGGCGAGTGGTGCGATAAATCCAATAGAGGTCAACTACTCTACAGATTTGATAAGTTATCCCCAGATTCTATTCAATCCAAAGCCTCCATCAATAGACTTGGTCTGGACCGAGTATAGTGAAATTGATTCAACCGGTTATATCTATTATTTGAATCTACCCTTGACCGATGTTGCACCAAAATATGCCTTTGATATGGGGACTGAGACACCGGTTCCGATTTTGGTGCAGAGGGATGGATATATGACCCTTGGAACCGAAGACTACAAGACTTTTGATTATGACTCTACGGAGTTGGTCTATCATCTCACCTTGCATTCGCCACATACAAAATATAGGATTCGTTGGGTCTGGTATCATGAAGAAGCGAACAAGATTCACCTGCAGTTCAATATTGATGATATATTCCACAGGAATCGCTGGGTGAAGCCGGGAGAAAAAATAATAGAAGAGGGCTGGATTCCCGTTGCCTGTGTGCAGAATAATGAAATCACAATAAAAGTGAAACTCTTGAAAGGCACGATTGCAGTCTTGAGTGGATTTGAGATATATGCAGAAGAGGTTGGTGGAGGAGGACCACAAGGAGGAGAGGCACAACTTATAAAGCCATTTTTCTTTGATAGAATCTATCCGAATCCGACGAAGGGAATGATAAGAATCAGGTTCAATTCACCGGACGAGCGTAAAATCACAATCAAAATTTATGATGTTACAGGTTGGCTTGTGCATTCGCAGGGAATAATAAAATCAAAAATTGGAATAAACGAAGTTTTGATAAAGCCAGCTGGATTATCAGCAGGAGTATATTTTGTTAAACTTGAGACGGATGACTATCAAAAAGTAGAAAAAACTATCCTTCTTCATTAAGGTGGGTGAGCAATTCTCTCTATGTCCTGCCCCTTTTTAATGAAGCAAAGATGCCAAGAATACACAATCCAGTAAAGATATGAAAAGAGATTTTGAGGGCATTTAAGAACAATGGATATATATCAGGTGAAATTTTTACCCTGCCCATTGTTAGAGAAAAAATCAGCATTACAATGCCCATGCTTGACATCTGTCCGAGCAATCGCATTGTTGCAAGGGTACTTGAGGCAATTCCATAATATTCTTTTTCAATTGAACTCATAATTGCATTTGTGTTGGGAGAAGAAAAAAGGGCAAAGCCAAAACCAAGAATAATCAAGAATGCAATTATCAAATCAACAGATGTAGCATTGTTAGTGAAGGCGAAAAGAAATAATCCCAGACTCGTTAAACCCATACCAAAAGAAGCAATTATTCCCGGCTGGATACGGTCAGACAGCCTTCCTGCGAGCGGAGAAAAAATTGTCATCGTCAAAGGCTGGGCAATGAGTATGAGTCCGGCATTTTGTGGTGTAAATCCTTTCAGATACTGGAGATAAAGGCTGAGAAGAAAAGAGACCGCATTCGTAGCACTGTAATTGATAAGTGCAGCGAGATTGGAGAAAAAGAAGGCAGGGCTAGTTTTGAAGAGTCTGATGTTTAATAGGGGATGGGCAATCGTTGATTCCCATCTGATAAAAAGAAAGACAAAGACCATACCAGTGGTTATTAATATTGCACCTGAAATCTCTGGTAAGAGAGAAAATCCATACATAAAGAAGAAGAGCATCGGACTGTAAATTAAAGTTCCGATGTAATCAAAGTCTTTTATTTTAAATACTTGCTTCTCAGTTCCGAAAAAAATGATCAGTAATACTAACATCAGTAGTCCAAAAAAGGCATTTAAATAAAATATACTCCGCCATCCAAGAATCTGGGTTAGAAATCCACCAAGGAATGGTCCAAGTGAGAGACCAAGATATACACCGGCAACATTTATTCCAAGAACGCGTCCCCTTTGATGTGGGGGAAAGGCACCAGTCAGTATCGCTACAGATGTTCCAAATATCATTGCTCCACCTATACCTTGGAAAACTCTAAAAATAAGGAAAAGTGTAGAATTACCCGCAATGCCGCATAATAATGAAAAAATACTAAAGATTGTTACGCCAGAAAAGAAGACCTTCTGCCTTCCTATCATATCAGCAATTCTGCCGATGGGGATAAGGCTCATTGCCGCTGCAAGTAGATAAGAAGCAGGAACCCAGCTCAGTAAAAGGGCATTCATATTGAACTCTTTACCAATGGCAGGAAGTGCGACATTCAAAGATGAGCCCATAAATGGGGTCAAAAACGAGCCTATGGTCGTGACAGAAAGGATTATGTTCCTTTGGCGTGGCTCAACCACTGCTTCATTACTTGAGGTGTTCATATCCGGTAGGATAAATCCTTTTCAATTTTTTCTCTGTTAAAAGATAAACTCCCTGACCTTTTTCTATTCTTCCAATTCTGAAGAGTTTTATGTTTTTGATGGTGTTTATTTTTTTGCCCGTGATTAATAATTCAAAATCTTCGCCTGCAGAGAGGATAAATTTCACAGGTGATATTTTTTTCAATCTACATAATAATTGGACCTCTGGATGGATTGGGACATTCTCAATGATAATTTTGGTATCGCTTTCTTCAGCAAGATGAAATGCGTCGGTTGATAGACCGTCAGAAGTATCAATACAGGCACTGGTATGGTTTCTTAATTTTAATGCTTCAAAAATTCTTGGTTCAGGATAAAGGTGTTTTTTAATTGATTCAGGAAAAAGATTTTTTTTATAACCTTCAGCGAGGGCGATTCTTCCAGTTTCGGCGAGTCCAAGGTAGCCTGTGGTATAAAGAATATCACCGGGTTTTGCCCCTGACCTTAACAATGGTTTCTTTGTTTTTCCCACAACTGTTACTGTAACTCCCCAGAATGGACTTGCAATTATATCGCCACCTGATATATCACATTGAAATTTTTTGCATACCGCAGAAAAACCTTTGTACAATTCTCTTATTTCTGAATCCTTTGTTTTAGATGGAAGATACAAACTGATAAGGGCACACACAGGCCTTGCTGCCATTGCAGCAAGGTCAGAAAGACTTGCACTCATTGCCCTGTATCCCAATTGATAGATTGAAAAATATTTGAAATCGAAATGGATTTTTTCCGCAAATGAATCAGTGGAAATCACCAACCCATTTTTTAATACCATTGCATCATCACCAATACCCACTGCAATTTCACCACGGCGCTGCGGAATTTTTTTTCGTATATATTTAATCAAAGACAACTCAGACATTAGTCTAACACATTTAGGTATTTAGGTGCTTTTGGATTTTAGGAATTTGAAATTGTTATACATGAAACTCAACTATATCGCCATCATGTAGGATATAATTTTTTTCAACCCGTTGGCCATTATAACCCTTATCATTCCATAATCTAGTAAATTTTAAGTTCTTCTTAAAATCTTTATGGATATACTCAGCCGCTTCAAGAACTGTTGCACCACTTTTTAAGATTATCGGTTCTTTTTTTACCGGTGGCTGTCCAATCTTTTTTGTATACACCCTTATAATATCAAGATTTTCAAAAATTAAATGTTTTAAATTTTCAATATTTAAAGCGGTAATTGTTGAAATTTTCAATACATTAAATTTATTATGGTAAAATTCAAGGAAGACTTCAATATTTTCTTCTGCTTTATTCAAATCACTTTTATTTAAAAGAACAATCGTTTTCTTTGCGTCCGGCTTTTCTTTTTCAATAAATATATTTCTTGAGTCAAGTTCTTTTTTTATTATATCCATTTGTTCCAGGAGGTCATCACTGGATGCATCAAGTAATATCAGCAATAGATCAGCAAAACGGAATGCGGCATATAGCCAGGCTGGGGCACCTTCAGCCACCGGTGGGGTATCTACGATTTGGATTTTTATATCCTCATATTCCATCATTCCAACCTGAAAGGTCGTTGTAGTAAATGGATAATTGGCGACTTCAACATTAGTCCGCGTAAGAAGATTAAGCAAAGAAGACCTCCCTGAATTGGGAAGACCCACGAGGAGTACCTGACCTGCACCCTGTGGTTCAACCTGATACCAGGCAGTTGAACCTCCTGATTTCTTGGTATGCTCCATCATTTCTTTCGTTTTAGAAATCTTTGCTTTTAACTCACCTTGGAGTTTTTCAGTCCCTTTATGTTTTGGTATTATAGCGAGCAATTCTTGCAGATAAAACAATTTTTCCTGCAAAGTCTTAGCCTCCCGATATTTCTTTTCTACTTCAAAGTATTGTGGTGGCAGATTTGCTGGCATATCAAATTTTATCTAAATTTTTGAAATCGTCAACTGTTAAATTTTAATGTCCGTCTTTCATCAAAATAAGATCTTACCCAAAATAAATTAAGATTCGCAGGCGAATAATAAGGGAATTGCAGGTTTGAATTAGTAGTCATTCTCTTT
>CBFGJP010000084.1:0-10456 GCA_965649105.1 Caldifarciminota bacterium | reverse complement strand
GGCTTATCAGACATAATGAGGAACTACTTGTTTTTCTTGACCATCCCGAGGTCGAGCCGACTAATAATCGTGCCGAGCGGCAATTGCGACCGAATGTTATTATGCGCAAGGTGACTTTTGGTAATCGGTCGGCAGTTGGTGTGCGCAATCATCAGGTAATAATGAGTGTGATCCAGACCGCAATTTTAAACGGCATTGAACCATTTAACGCCTTTTTATCTTTGATAAAAAGGCAAAATTATCTTTTTACCAATCAAAGAATAAGGGCACCTTAAATCCACATAAATTATATCCATAATGTGACAGAAGAACACGGAAAAAATCAAAAATTCTATCCCCATATTTTCGTATCTTCTTATCGTGCTTTCGTGGTAATCATTTTTAGGATAGCTTACCTATTACCTCTAATAATGTAACCCAAAAAATCCATTCGTTAAGTATAGCTGATTTTGAAAGTATGTCAATAGGCAAATCCCCTAAAAATATTAAAAGATTTATAGATGATGATTTTGCACGCTGTTAACTATATAGCAAAGTTTATTTCACAACGGTAACCTTTCCACTTCCAAGCCTTTTTCCATTAGAATAAATTTCCAGGAAATAAACCCCGGCACTTCTTATATGCACATCCTTCCCGGATTGTTGCAGAATAACTCTTCCAGATGTATCATAGATTCTTATCATTATATCCTGGAGAGCCATTTTGATAACAAAATTTCCTTTGTTCGGATTTGGAAATTCACACATAATCAATTCATCGCTTTTGTATTCCGCAATACTCTGATTTAAAGTATTCAAGAACAGAAAATTGCCCCTGGTCTGATGCCAGTTTGTAACGAGCAGATCGAGATTCTTTGAATAAGTATAATCAACCCATATTGTTTCTGGTTGAGTAATGATATTGGCAATTGATATCCAGCCATCTGTATATGAAAAGCAATATTGATTTCGGTTCAAATCACCACTCGCCCTTCTCACCCTGGTAATGTTCCTTACCCAGCGCTTATTGAGATAAAAAACCCGTTTGGTGGGCGTGACAATATGCGGTTCATTTATGATTGATACCGGCTGGGTATCATCAACATCACCAAAAATTATGTTTTCACAGACCAATTGATATGGACTTGATGGACTCCATTGCCAGGTGGGGGTCTGAGGAAATGTTCCATTATTATTCTCAAAGACCTTGACCGATTCCCACCAGCCGCCAGCGGCAAGGTCTAAATCGCCATCCTGGTCAACATCGCCTAATGCAACACAGGAATAATAAGTGAGATTCTGGCTTGTCCAAACGGGTGTGGGAGAAAGATTTGTGCCGTTATTTAAATATAATTCACAATTACTGGCACCACCAATCTGACCGTTATTTGCGCACACCATATCCATATCTCCATCGTTATCAATATCGCCGAATGCAAGTTTCAGGGTATTTAAAGAATTTGCTGATTGCCAGTAAGGCGTGGATTCTAACATCCCATTGGTATTGCGATATATCAAATTTGGTCCACGTTCTGCAGCAAGTCCTAAATCTAAATCACCATCATCATCAATATCTACCCATGATACATCATAAAAATAAGATGTGATATTGGATTGCCAGCCAGGGAGTGTATCAAGTACACCATTATTATTCAAATAAACCTTTGCCTTTTGTGCACTATCACCATAGGATTCTCCGCAGGCAACCGCCAAATCCAGATCACCATCCCCATCCATATCACCAAATGTACAGGCAAATGAATTATCACGGTCATGAGGTCTCCATGAAGATATTGATTGGAAGGTCCCGGATTGATTATAGTAAAACTTATCATACTGCGGTGTATAGGGGTCGCCGTAATTTGCCACGGCAAGGTCAGGATAGCCATCATAATTAATATCACCCAAACTGATATGGGCATTATATCCCACATCTGAAGACTGCCATCCGGCTACATGCTGGAGTGTATCATTGTAATTATAATTTACCTTATTTCTATTTTGCGCCATATCATTACCATTACCTGTGACAAAATCAATATCTCCATCAAGGTCAACATCAACGAGTGCACCTCCTGTGGAGTAGTCTGTATCAATAGATTCCCAGTTTGGTTGATTGGGATAGGGAATGACTGACAAAAAAACGAGTACAAAAAACATCCAACCTCCTTTTATGGATAAATCTTTTCAAGCATTCTTGGAAATGGAATCGTTTCTCTTACATGGGGTATCTTGCAGAGCCAGGCAACCGTCCTCTCAACGCCCAATCCAAATCCACTATGGGGAACGGTTCCATATTTTCTTAGATCAAGATACCATTTATAGGCATCTTCAGGAAGATTATTCTCTTTTATCCTCTTAAGCAGGGTCTGATAATCGTCCTCACGCTGCCCCCCACCAATGATTTCACCATATCCTTCGGGCGCGAGCATGTCAACGCTTAACGAAATTGATTCATCATTGGGGTCGCGTTTCATATAGAATGCCTTGCACTGCGCAGGGTAATGGTGAACAAGAACAGGTCTATCAAAACTTCCACTGATCAGGGTCTCCTGTGGTGCCCCGAAATCATCGCCATATTTAAAATCAGGGTCTTTTTTGTGTATCAATTCAACAGCCTCTTTGTAGGATATTTTAGGAAACGGCTTTTTTATATTCTCAAGTTTTGTGATATCCCTCTCTAAGACTTTTAATTCTTCTTTTCTTTTCTCCAGAACCTGCTCAACAATATAAACTACAAAATCTTCCTCAAGTTCCATAAGTCCATCAAGGTCAAGATATGCAACCTCTGGTTCGACCATCCAGAATTCGGTAAGATGCCTGCGGGTTTTTGATTTTTCAGCACGGAATGTTGGACCAAAACAATAGACCTTACCTAATGCTGCCGCGGTTGCCTCATTATATAATTGACCACTCTGGGTCAAATAGACAGTCTCTCCATAGTAATCAACCGGGAATAAGGTAGTCGTTCCTTCTACTGAAGCTGGCGTTAAAATTGGTGTATCCGCATTGATAAATCCCTGATTGTCCAAGAAATCCCTAATTGCCTTTATCACCGTATGCCTGATTCTCAAGATCGCATTTTGTTTTTTGGAGCGAATCCAGAGATGACGAATCGGCAAAAGAAATTCAACTGAATGCTCTTTAGGGGTAATTGGATAATCTTCTACCAGTTGTATAATCTTCAAATCCGTTGCTACAATTTCGTAGCCGCCAGGTGCCCGTTTATCCTGACGGACAAGTCCTTTTATAATGACTGAAGATTCCTGGGTAATTTTATCTGCCACTTCAAATATTTCGGGTTTAGATTCGTCAGCACTGATAACAGATTGGATTATACCGGTACCATCACGAATGAGCAAAAATCGAACCTTACCTGAAGATCGTTTATTATATAGCCATCCTTTTATTTCCACTTCTTTGCTTTCATATTTTCCAATCTCTTCAATATATACACGCATAAATTAATATAAATAAATTTTCAAAAAAGTCAATAATATATCTCTAATTTATCAAAAATAGCCTAAATGAGTGAAACACCCGGTCTGATAAAAAAGAACCCTGCATTTCGCAGGGCTCTTTTCAACGGATTAATGCTTACGCATTAAACACGTTCTATCTTTGTGGCTTTTGGTCCCTTTGGTGTGCTGGTGATTTCAAACTTCACCCTGTCACCTTCGTTAAGTGTGCGATAACCTTCACCCACAATTTCCTGAAAATGGGCGAATACATCACCAGTTCCATCTTCTTTTTCTATGAAACCATAACCTTTACGGTTATCAAACCACTTTACTTTACCATAGATAGGCATTTTTACTCCTTTCAAGCTTCCCTCTGTTTTATTGGGGATTAACTCAATGAGTAACCGGTCAAAACCTGAATTACCATTTGTAATCAAACGCCAACAAACATTTGGTATGCCTGATAATAAGTTTATATAAAAGTGGGTCATTGTCAATAGTTAATTGTACTATCAAATTCCACTAAAAACTATTTGACTTTTAGTAGGACATATATATAATAAAGTGTATGAAGATCGGCATATTGATTCCCGCATATAATGAAGTTGAAAATATCCCTCACCTTATCTCAATGTTTGATGAATTTATAAAAAAATGCCCCGACTATGAAGTCGTATTCATAGATGACGGTTCAAATGACTCTACCCAGGAAGTGCTGGAAAAATATAAAAGAAATTATTTAAAAACAGCAAGGCATAAGAGAAATTTAGGTAAAACCCAGGCGGTAATAACCGGGACAAGGGCAACCGATGCGGAAATCCTTGTCATCTATGATGCAGATATGCAGTTTGATATCTATGATGTTCCTAAATTAGTAGATTTGATTTTGAATCAGAATGCCGATGTGGCAACAGGCTGGAAACAGGGGAAATACGAAAAGAAGTTCGTTTCAAGTATCTATAACTGGTGCGGAAGGAAACTTTTCAATTTGAAAGTCCACGATATGAACGCAATAAAGGCATTCCGCCGCGAGGTCATAGAAACAATTCCTATGCGCAAAGACTGGCATCGCTATATCGTGCCATTGGCAAACGAATATGGTTTTGTTATCAAAGAGATCCCTGTATCCTTAAAACCGAGGCTATATGGCGAACCAAAATATCAGAAAAAAGTGCGGATTATCATTGGATTTTTTGACCTGCTTGCCGTAAAATTTCAGTTGACTTTTTTACAAAAGCCCCTTTTGTATTTCGGGACTGCCGGAATGTTTCAAATACTTTTGGGAATAGTAATTGGTGTCATTGCTATAATCTTGAGACTTTTCGGGCATGGATTCAGACCTTTATTATACCTTGTCATTCTTCTTGTAGTATCCGGTGTGTTATTCTTTTCGCTGGGGCTCATTGGTGAAGCAATAAGGGCAATAATTGACCGTTTAGAAAAGTTTGATGCCCTGGATAGAAAAAAAGACTAAATGAACAAAAGGTTACATATGGAAGAAAAGAAAAAAAATAAATTTTCATTACTTTGGTCTGTCTTAAGGGTTGTAATTGGTATAGGACTCATCGCCTTTTTACTTGTAAAACTTGATATTGAAAAAATTTTACTCAATATAAGAAATATGGAAATAAGATTCCTGGCGTATGCCTTAATCCCTTACTTTTTATTCATTGTCGTATCAACCTGGCGGTGGCAGGTTTTGCTTGATTATAAAAGGATGGATATAACATTCAAAGATTCTTTGTTAATTTACTTTATCGCCCTTTTTTTTAACAATCTTTTGCCTACCACCGTTGGTGGAGATATAATGAGAATTGTTTATTCAATGAAAGATAGAAAGACCGATGCCCTTGCCATCGTTCTTGCCGATAGGATCCTGGGCTTTATTGGACTTTTTATCTTCGGCTTATTCGCAGTAATTTATCTTTATATTTTCCAGAAAAGAAGTGAGTTTATATCATTGATGATAATCGGACTTCTTGCACTTTTGTTCATAACATTTATTCTCTTCTCCGAAAGAGTTTATACATCTATTTACCCCATTATGGCTAAATTAAAACTTTTTCACATTGGCGAAAGGATAAATAATCTCCACAAAACAATGACAGACTTTAGTTCTGCCTGGGGTGTAATTACTATCTGTGTTATACATTCAATTATTATCCAGGCACTCCTTGCCATATCTCCATATCTTGTTTTAAAAAGCATCGGTAATTACCATATTTCAATACTCCCTTTCTTTATCTACATACCGATAATAAATGTGATCTCTATGATACCAATCTCATTTAACGCCCTGGGCGTAAGGGAAAATGCCTATGTCATTTTGTTTCAACGCGCTGGGCTGAGTGGTGAAGTATCACTAACTGTTTCCCTTGTCTCATTTTTTTTGACATTTTTATGGTCACTGATCGGCGGAATATTTTTTATTTTCTACAAAAAACCAGCCCATGTTTAGGAACTTAGGTATTCTTAGAGCATCAGGCATTAATTTTTTAAAAGGAGGAATATGAAAGTTTGTATGATCGGCACCGGTTATGTCGGTCTGGTATCCGGCACCTGTTTTGCAGAAATTGGGCATAATGTTATTTGTGTTGACAATGATGTAAAAAAGATTGAAATATTAAAGAATGGGAAGATACCAATTTATGAACCAGGACTCTTAGAAATGGTTCAAAAGAATGTCTCAGCAGGTAGATTAAAATTTACGACCTCTATTTCTGAAGGCGTCCGCAAATCATTATTTATCTTTATCGCCGTTGGGACACCCCCCAAAGAGAATGGAGAGCCCGATCTTTCAAGTGTTGAAAAAGTAGCCAGTGAAATCGGTGAGGCAATGGAAGATTACAAAATTGTTGTGGAAAAAAGCACGGTCCCGGTCCAGACCGGTAAATGGATAAGAACCATTATTGAAAGATTTAACAAAAGAAAAATTGAATTTGATGTTGCGTCCAATCCGGAATTTTTAAGAGAAGGTTCGGCAATACAGGATTTTCTCAAACCCGATAGGATTGTTCTTGGTGTTGAAAGCGAAAAGGCTAAAGAGTTATTGCTTGAATTATACAAGCCGATTGATGCGCCAAAAATCATAACCGACTTAGCGAGTGCTGAGTTAATAAAACACGCCTCAAATTCTTTTTTATCAATGAAAATCTCGTTTATCAATGCCCTTTCAATCATCTGTGAACATTCCGGTGCCGATATTTTAAAAGTTGCGGAAGGTATTGGACTTGATAAAAGAATTGGCCGAGATTTTTTGAATGCGGGAGTGGGATTTGGGGGCTTTTGTTTTCCCAAAGACCTCAAGGCTTTTATTGGCATATCCCAGAAATTAGGTTATGATTTCAAACTTTTAAAAGAAGTAGAAAGGATAAACGATGAACAGATGCATCGGGTTGTCAAAAAACTCCAAGACCTTTTATGGAATCTAAAGGACAAAAGGATCGGAATTCTTGGACTCTCATTTAAACCCAATACCGATGATATGAGATTTGCACCATCAATTACAATTATAAATGAATTAAAAAAAGAAGGCGCTATTGTAAATGCTTACGACCCTGTGGCAATGGAAAAAGCAAAAGAGATAATGCCGGATATTGAGTACTGTAAAGATGCATACAGTGTGGCTGAAAATGCAGATGGAGTGATACTTGTTACCGAATGGGATGAATTTAAGCACCTTGATTTAAATAAACTTAAAGAAAAAATGCGCCAGCCTGTTTTCCTTGATGGAAGAAATGTCTTTGATCCACAGGAAATGAGAAAATTAGGTTTTATCTACGCCGGAATAGGAAGATGAGAATAATAATTACTGGCGGCGCAGGTTTTATTGGTTCACATCTTGTCGATTATTATTTAAATAAAGGTGCTGATGTCATTGCCATTGATAATTTGATAACCGGAAAAGAAGAAAATATAAAACAGCACTTGAAAAATAATAAGTTTCATTTTCTCAAATGCGATATTTGCAATTTGCCACCGATTAAAGAAAATATCGATCTGATACTCCATTTTGCCTCACCCGCAAGTCCTTTTGATTATCTAAAATATCCGATAGAGACTATGAAGACTGCTTCAATTGGAACGATTAATATGCTTGAACTCGCTTTAAATAAAAATGCCAAGTTTCTACTCGCTTCAACCAGTGAAATATATGGTGACCCCCTCATCCATCCGCAGGTCGAAGAATATTGGGGCAATGTAAATCCTGTTGGAATAAGGTCGGTCTATGATGAAGGAAAGAGATTCGCTGAAGCGATAACAATTGCCTATCATAGAAAGATGAAATTAAAAGTAAGTATTGTCCGCATTTTTAACACCTACGGAGAAAGGATGCGACCCGGAGATGGACGGGTTATACCTAACTTTATTGAACAGGCTTTAAAGAATGAACCAATGACTATATTCGGAGATGGTAAACAAACAAGGAGTTTTTGCTACATAAGCGACCTGGTGAACGGGATTGTTAAACTTGCTGAGATTGATTACCCAATGCCGGTGAATTTAGGCAATCCCCAGGAATTTACGATTTTAGAACTTGCTCAAAAAATAAAGAAATTGTGCAATAGCAAAAGCGAGCTTGTTTATAAACCGCTACCTGAAGATGACCCTCAAAGAAGAAATCCCGATATTACCAAGGCGAAAAAACTTCTCAACTGGGAACCAGTTGTAGATCTTGATAACGGGCTTAGAAGAGTAGTAGAGTGGTTCAAAAAATATATAGGTTTTAAGTAACTTTTAAACCTTATATTGACAGGAATTTTTTTTAGAATATAATGTATATATATATGAAACGCCTTAAACAGGCAAAAGATCAGTTAAAAAAGGAGGTTAAAATGAAAAAACTATGGATAATATTAATCGTCATTGGTTTGATTGTTTATTGTGCAAAAAAAGAAGAACCATTAAAGGGTGAGAAAGGCGGGACTCTCGTCATCGGAACCGCTGACCTCCCTTCTGTACTATCGCCTTTACAGCCATCAGTTTTGGGTTCAAATGACATACTTGAACTATTATTTATGAAACTCCACCGAATCGACCCACATACTGGAAAGATGAAACCGGAATTGGCATCTTCCTGGGAATTTTCTGAAGATTTAACATCTATCACTTATGATTTAAGAAAGGATATAAAATGGTGGGATGGGGAACCAGTGACTGCTGAAGATGTGCTTTACACATATGAAAAGATGCAGGATCCAAAGACAAATTATCCCTTCATTGCCTCTTTAAAGTATATCAAAAAAGTAGAATTGGTCGATAAGTATACTATAAAATTTACATTCACCCAGGTCTATGCAAATCTCCTTACCGATTCAGACATAATGCCCGTGCCCAAACACATCTATGAAAAGTTCAGTACTGAATTTGGTAAAACGAAGATCGTGGGAAACGGTCCTTATAAGGTAAAAGAATGGGTTCCCGGTGCAGGATTAACACTTACTGCCAATGAGAATTATTACCGAGGCCGACCACCCCTCGATGAGATTGCGATTAAATATTACAACAATGTTGAGACGATGATCGCTGATTTTGAACAGGGCAACATAGATATTGCACTAAGTCTTACACCGTCAGATGCCAAAAAACTTTCCAGCAATAAAAACATTAATATAATTTCAAAACCTGGCAATAGTTATATCTATATCGGCTGGAATATGGAAAATGAATTTTTGAAGGATAAAGAGATACGTAAGGCATTGACAATGGCAATAAATAGAACTCAGATACTGAATGATGTTTTATTAGGAATGGGACAGGTTTCACTCGGACCCTTACCACAGTCATCCTGGGCTTTTAATGAAAATATTTCGCCGATAGAATTCAATCTTGCGAAGGCTAAAGATATTCTTTTAAATAAGGGTTTTGAAGACCGCAATCGTAATAAAATACTTGATAAAAACGGAAAAGATATTATCCTGACGATAATTACCAATGTTGAAAATCCAGAACGAGTTCAAATTTTAAATTTTGTTGCCAACTATCTATCTCAACTTGGTATAAAAGTGAATGCCCAGACAATGGATGTGGCTTCCTTTATCTCGGCAATTGTTAATCGGAAATACGATGGTTTCATTATGGGTTGGAATGTAGGCGATAAGATTGACCCAACATTATACTGGCATTCTGATCCCAATCGCGGAAAATTTAATTTTGTGAATTATAAAAATCCAACAGTAGATTCGCTTATTGATATCGGCACACTTATGTTAAATAGAAGAAAGGCAAAAGAAATCTGGGGTGAATTCCAAAAGAGGGTATATGAAGACCAACCCTATACTTTCCTCGTTGTTCCCAATGAAATCTCTGCAAATTATAAAAGGGTAAAAGGCACCGAGGAAGGAATTACTCTTGCAAGCGCCTATACTTACTGGATACCAGAAACAGAAAGAAGAGTCACAATCGCTGCCAAAATCACACCTACCACACCTACGCCCACACCCACTCCTACAACAACTCCTGTAACACCTACAACGACTACACCAACTCCCACAACTCCCAAAAAAGAAGAAACACCAAAACCACCAACAACCGCAGTTTCGCCTGAAAAGCTTTTAGAGGCCGCTGCGGCAGCAAAGGAAACAACGGTTGTTGCCCCTCCTCCACCACCTACAACTCCCCCAAAACCATCAGTAATAACAAGACCCGAGCCGATAAAAAAGGTTTTACCTAAATATCCTGAGTCAGCAAGGGCAATCGGTGCTACGGGCAAGGTTGTAGTACGGGTAATTGTGGGTACAGATGGAAAAGTCAAATCTGCGACCATTTTCTCAAGTTTTGGTAATCCTGCCTGCGAAGAAGCGGCAATCGCCGCTGCGAAACAATGGGAGTTCAAACCCGCGACCAAAGACGGCGAGCCATTTGAACAGAGCATACAAATACCTTTTGATTTTAAACCATAGGAGACTAAATTTTAGTCCGTCTTTCATCAAAATAAGATCTTACCCAAAATAAATTAAGATTCGCAGGCGAATAATAAGGGAATTGCAGGTTTGAATTAGTAGTCATTCTCTTTA
>CBFGJP010000083.1:0-10525 GCA_965649105.1 Caldifarciminota bacterium | reverse complement strand
GTAGCCCAGGACTTATGGCGTCCCCCTGTTTCCAATCTTTAAATGCCATTAGTTCCATGATTATAACTAAATTATATCCAAATTCAACATAGGAGGTTATATGAAACTATTGACTCTTGGATTGATGTGTGCTTTGGCTTTGGATATTGTTCAGGCAAGGGCATTGATTGACCCACAACTCGAAGAAATCATTGCCAAGACAAGGGGAGATGAACAGGTGGAGGTTCTGGTTGTTTTTAATGAACAATCAGACGAAGATTATCTGAGGAATCTCGTTGCTGATTTGCCCAGGCGTGAACAGAGATACCCAGTTGTGAATTATTTAAAAGAGCTTTCAGCACGGACCCAGGAATCGCTCTTAAACTTTCTAAATTTGCAGACTGCTTCAAATAAAGTTTCTGATATCCATTCGTTCTGGATCATCAATGCATTATATTGCAAGGCAACACCAGAGGTTATAAGCGAAATTGCCAATCGTTCGGATGTCGCAATGATCGCCTACCCTTACATTGTAAGTGAGAATATATTGCTCACCTATGGAGACCCGGTGCCAGTTGATATTCTGGATTACAGAACAAAAGAATGGAACATTGTGAAGGTTGCTGCAGATTCCTGCTGGGCAGCGGGTTATAAGGGACAGGGTATTATTGTGGGCATCATTGATACCGGTGTCAATTACAACCACCTTGATTTGCGCAACCATATGTGGACAGACCCGAATTATCCCAAGTATGGTTGGAATTTTGAGTTAAACAATAATGACCCGATGGATATTAATGGCCATGGCACACACTGTGCAGGAACGATTGCATCAGATGGTTCTGCAGGTGATTCGTGTGGTGTTGCCCCGCAGTGCTCAATAATGGTCTGCAAGGTAAAGACATCTATTGCCTATCCAATGCCTGATACTATTGCAGAAAAAAATCTTCTTGATGCAATGCAATTTGTAATCTCACCGCCCCTTTCTCCGACCCATGGTGCAGATGTTGTATCAATGTCATTGGGCTGGCTTGTTGCCTGGACACCAAGGAGGAGTGTATGGAGAAAGTCGGTAACAAATGTTGCCCTTGCCGGGATTCCTTATTTTATTGCTGCGGGTAATGAAAGAGGTTCAGCAGGGGGTGCTTGCCCGGTGCCATATAATTTGAGATGCCCTGGTGATGTTCCACCACCTTGGCACCATCCATCTGAGGCACAAGGCAGGCTTGGAGGCGCTATCTCTATTGCTGCGACCGACAATGCGGATGCACTTGCGAGTTTCTCTTCCTGTGGTCCTTCTTGCTGGGAAGATGCAATCTGGTACTGGGACTATCCGTTCAGACCAGGACACGGCATATTGAAGCCGGATATTGCGGCCCCAGGTGTCAACATCACTTCCTGTGCCTATAATAATAACTCGGGTTATATCAGTGGATACAGTGGGACCTCAATGGCGACACCGCACTGTGCAGGACTTGCCGCACTGTTACTTTCAAAAAATCCGAATCTCACTGTTGCGCAGATTGATAGTATAATGCAGTTTACTGCCTTAGATTTGGGCACTGCTGGTAAGGATACGATGTATGGTGCTGGTAGAATCCGGGCAAAAAGGGCAATAGATTTCACACCTGCATCAGGTTCACTACCGGATTTGCGCCTTGCAGAAATCGGCACGGTTGTGCTTGATCCGGCACCAAATGGCAATGCCAATAACTTCTTTGATCCCTCAGAGAGGATTACATTGGTTGATACAATCGTTAATTTAGGCACTGCGACTGCGACGAGTGTGAGTGGCAAACTTCGTACAACTAATTCTCATATAACAATCATTGATTCTACAGCAACATTTGGCACAATCAATCCTAAGGCAAAGGGTCATAATGGCGCGGATCCATTTGTTCTGCAGGCAGATACCTTGATCCAGTTGGGGACACTCGTGCCATTTGAACTTGAACTTACTGCAGGAACTTATACAAGAAAGTTATATTACCAGCTGAGAATGGGATCGGTTGAAGGTCCGGATAGTGCAGGATATTTCATCATTGATAACACAGATTCCTTCTATACCGAGGCACCAGTCTACAATTGGATTGAGATCAATCCTAATTTAGGCGGTCCTGGCACATCAATAGGTGCTGGCGGTTCAATGGTAACAAGGATGATTCGTTCGCCATTTGTAATTCGCCATTATGCAAAACGACTTGGTGCAGCAACTACAGACAGTATTTCAGTCTGCTCCAATGGTTGGATTGCATTTGGCAGGACGACTTTGACAGTTCAACATAATAGTTATCTGCCCAAGATGTATGACTATGGTTCACAGACTTCCGCACCCAATATGGTTGCTGCATACTGGGATACATTGAATACCGGTGCTACTGGTTCAACCTGGTGGTATTACAATGATGTAGCAAATCACAGGTTCATCATCCAGTATGATTCAACAAGTGGTACCGGTAATATAAGGAGGACATTCCAGATAATTATCTATGATTCAACCACTGCTGGACCGGGCTTGCGTAATGATATAGTGATCCAATACAAGCGTGTTAGCGAACCAACGAGTTGCACAGTAGGTCAGCAGGATTCACTGAAGAAATACGGCATTACCTATCTCTTTAATAAGGCATATGATATTGGTGCTGCGCCGCTCGTTGCCGGCAGGGCAATCAAGTTCACAACCAAGCAACCTAAGATGAAAAACTGGATTGGAGTTCAGGAACTCACAAATTATATTGACCCCGGAACAAAACGGATAAGTCTGGCATCAAATCCAGCAAGAAATTCAGTGAACATCTTCTACACTGTGGATAAGAAGGCAAGGATAATTGTAAAAGTTTATAATACCATTGGTCAGGTTGTTCGGACAATTGTCAATGAAACGAAGACCCCTGGTGTTTATACTGCAAAATGGACGGGTGATGATGAACGCGGACGTGAAGTTGCATCCGGAGTTTATTTCTTCAGTTTACAGATTGAAGATAAATCGTACAATACGCGCGGTATTCTGTTGAAGTAAGGAATAAAAGGGGGAGAGCAATCTCCCCCTTGATTTTTTTTATTTTTTTATTATAATGAAAATAACAAAAGGAGGTGTATGAAATATATTATACGATACTTAAGTCTTGGATTGGTGTTGGTTTCGGTTGGAATGGCGTCAAACAAAATGGAGGTATGGTTATATTTCAAGGATGCCGATGAGTTATTTTCAACGATGGGGGCCCTCTTTGGTGAACTGGATATCTGCACAGTTCAACAAGCAGAAAATGGTGAATACTATCTCGTATTAAATACAACAAAAGAACAATATGAAAAGATAAGGGTGCTTGGCTTTAAGACCGTGATTACTTATGAAGATATTGCCGAGAAATTCTGGCAGATGGCTGGTTCAAGAGACCCACAGATTTTGCGCGATTTCGGTTATTTCTATACCTACTGGGAGATGCGTGATACTCTGCAGACCCTGGCAAATTCGTTTCCGAATATTACAAGATTCTATAGCGCTGGAAATTCTTATCAGGGATTACAAATGGTTGCATTTAAAATCTCTGATAATCCGATGGTTGACGAAATGGAACCAGCGGTCTGTTTTAATGGTGCAACCCATGCCAGGGAGCCGATGGGAACGACGCTCTGCATTGATTATATAAAATATCTTCTCACAAATTACGGCACAGATTCACTTGTAACCTGGTTTGTGAATAACCGCGAGATATACTTTATCCCGGTGATGAATCCTGATGGATATAGATACAATTCAGATTCGGGTGGTGCTACATCAAATATCCGTAAGAATCGTCATTTTTATGCTGGGCAGAGTTCGTCAACTGCTGGTGTTGATTTGAACAGAAACTATGGGTATAAATGGGGTTATGATGATGTTGGTTCAAGTCCAACCGTGACTTCTGATGCCTATCGTGGTCCATCAAGATGGTCAGAGATAGAGACCCAGAATGCAAGGGATTTCTTCTTACCAAAAAAGATAAGGACCCAGATTGATTACCATTCTTACGGTCCATATAATCTCTGTGTCTGGGGATATTCAGGGAGTGCAGAACCAATCCCTGATTCGGTTACACAATGGGAGATTCTTGATTCAATGAGGGCAAAGAATGGATATTCTGCATCTCGTACCGGACCAATAGCGCGTGTGTTGTATCGTGCAAATGGGACGAGCATTGAATGGGAGGTAAAGGATACCCTGCACAATGGTGTGCCAAAGTTTATGACCTATGCATTCAGTATTGAGACGAATCAGACCGATTTCTGGCAGGGATACAATGATTATACAGTGATACAAAATAATATAAACCAATGCAGACCAGTAAATATATACTTCACCAAGATTGCAGGAGTATTCTTTGATAATCTACAGCCAGTTGTTGCGGATACCGCTTTAGGTAATGGCACAGGCCAGTTAGACCCGAATGAGACATCACATCTGTGGATGAGAATCAGAAACCGTGCTATCCATCCGCTTGATTCTGCATATAATATTACTGCACAGCTCGTCTCCCTTGATACCCAGGTCGTTGTTCAGACTGGAACTGCGACATTCCCAAAGATATACCGGAAGAGTATTGGTAATAATAGTAGTTCCAGGTTTGTAGTCCGCTGCAGTCGTAATGCCCAACCAGGTGCAGTAAAGCCATTGAAGTTGATCCTTACATTCAAGGACGATACCTGCACCATAACCCAGGGTATAAATTTCACACTCACCATTGGTAATAATCCTGTAGGAATTGCAGAGACCGAAAAGGATGAGCATACTCAAACTGTGATGAGGCTATTACAAAACCCGGCAAAAGGGTTGATTGCATTTGAGTTCAATCAGATACCAGAGCAGGGTGCATCTTTAAAGTTGTATGACACCGGTGGAAGGTTGGTTAGAAGTTTTGAAAGACTGACAAGGCTGGTCGTATGGAATGGTACTAATGAGACAAATGTGAAGGTAGAGTCCGGTGTTTATTTCTATGTCTATAATAATAAAGGAGAATTAAAGACAGGGAAGTTCGTCTTAATAAGAGATTAAGGCAAAATTAATGGGGCAAGGTTTTGTCCTTGCCCCATTTTGCGGTTACAGGGTTGTATTAGTCTTTTTATGGAGTAATCTTGATAGGTATGTAGGTTGAATCTTTAAGATTTTACTCGCCTTTCTTTGATTACCACCACATTTTTTAATTACTTCTTTTATATATTTCATCTTGAAATCTTCAACTGCTTCTTTTAGCGATTTATCAAATGTCATAGGTAGTTCAATGGGTTCGGTTGGAAGCATCAATGCTTCGGGTTTAATCGTATCGGAATTTGTCAGAACTACTGCCCTTTCAATCACATTCTGCAGTTCTCTTACATTCCCAGGCCAGGGATAATTTATCAATCTTTCTATAACTTCATCAGAAAACTTTTTTATATCTTTATTCATCTGTTTTGAGTAATGACTAAGATAGTGTTCGGCAATTATTATAATATCATCTTTTCGGTCCCTCAAGGGTGGGATATATATGGGGAAAACATTTAAGCGATAAAATAAATCCTCTCTGAATAACTTTTGCTTTATCTTTTCCTCAAGATTTTGATTTGTAGCAGCAATGACCCGTACATCAACTTTTATTGTCTTTGTTCCACCAAGTCTTTCAAATTCCTTTTCCTGTAATACCCTTAAAAGTTTACTCTGAGTTTCTGGAAGCATATCGCCAATTTCATCAAGGAATATTGTTCCCTGATTGGCAAGTTCAAACCTACCTTTGTGTTGTGTCAGTGCACCGGTAAAGGCACCCTTTTCATATCCAAACAGTTCGCTTTCTAAAAGTGTTGATGGTATTGCGGCACAACTTACTGCAATAAATGGTTTATCCCGTCTTGGACTTAAACGGTGAATATAGCGTGCAATCAATTCTTTACCCGTTCCATTTTCACCGAGTATTAAAACCGAGGCATTGCTCTGGGCAACTTTTTCTGCGAGACTGAGAACATTTTTAAACTGTTCACTCCTGCCAATAAGTGCATATCTTGAATCAATTTCATCCCTGAGTAGTTCTTTATATTCATGAATTTTTAAATGATTCTGTGCATTCTGAATGACCTGTGCCGCCTGATAAGCAATGAGCATTATTAAGTCTTTATCTTCTTCTGTCCATTCCTGATAACCTTTTTTGTTCAGTATTTCAATTACTCCGATTGTTTTTCCCATAATTTTTAATGGCGCAGCAATTATGGAGCGTGTTACAAAACCGGTTGATTTATCAATTTGGGGATAGAATTCTTTATCTTTAGTAGTATCATTGACAACCTTTACTCTACCATCACGTAAACAAGCACCGGCAATGCCTTTGTCAAGGGGCACAGTCAAATTCTTTAACCTTTCTGATACCTCGCCAGTAACACTTGCAAAATATAATTCATTCGTTGTTTCATCAAGCAACAGAAGAGAACTCGCTTCTGCCTTAAGAAGATTTTTAGCACTCTCAATGATGATATCAAGAATTTTTGAGAGCTCCAGAGTGGAACTGAGAGAGCTCGTCATTTCAAAGAGAATCTCAAGCTGTTCTCTACCAATTTTCCGTATGATGCTTTCCATATTTATTATTATATGGTAAAATCGTTCGTAGTCAATAAAAACATTGATTTTCCTGAAAATAAATTGAGTTGTTAATTTTTCTTTTTTACCTTCAAATATGCCCTTAATTTATTCCGTGCTCGATGGAGTCGGGTTTTAATTGTGGTTATGGGCAGATTTAATATACTGCTTATTTCTTCGTAAGAGGCATCTTCCTTATGAAAGAGGAGGACAATTTCACGATCGATTGGGGAAAGTTTTTTAAGGGTTTCATCAATTGCCTTCATTTTTTTTTCTCTTTCATATTTTTCTACAATCTCTTCACCGGCTGAATGTCTTTCATCAAGATAATCATATTCAATTTTATTTTTTCTGAAAAAATCGATCACAAGATTATGAGCGATAGTGAAAAGATATGCCTTGATTGATTTATTAATATCAAAATTTTGGATATTTTTGAAAAATTTAATAAAAGCTTCGAATGTTATTTCTTCGGCATCATCATAATTTTTAACGAGTCTTATCACATAACTGAATATACCTCCTTTGTATGTATTCAAAATTTTTTCACATGCCTTTTCATCACCATCCATTATCCCTTTTATCAAGTCCTTTTCTTCGCTCATATTATCAGTATACATAATTATGCTAAAAAAAGCAAGTATATACTCAGTATTGATTAAGAAGTGATAATGAATATAATTTTGGCAAAGGAGGTTTTATGTTTATTCTCGGCTTATTACTCATAGTCTTAATTTTTGTTTTTCGTAAGATATATATGGTTACCCCTGAAGACCGAAGGGTAGATGAGAAACTGCGTATCAGAAATTATGTTACCTGGGGTGCGGGTATTGTCGGTTCCTTACTCGTATTTTTTTCTCTGTTAAGGATTGTGCCTCCGGGTTCGGTTGGTGTTCAGATTCTATTTGGTAGGGTCCTAACGAAGGCAACCCTTTACGAGGGTCTTAATATAGTTAATCCATTCGTTGATTTACATATTATGAGTATCAGGACCCAGGCATATACAATGTCCATCGCCTATGAAGAAGGGCAGGTAAAGGGTGATGATGCAATCACCGCATTGACAAAAGACGGTCTTGAGGTAAAGATGGATTTGACAATATGGTACCATTTAAATCCTGAAGAAGCGAGTATTGTATTCCAGAAGATAGGGGCTGATTATGTTGAAAAAATAGTCAGACCTGCGGCACGGACTGCCATAAGGAATACAACCTCCCGGTATCAGGCAATTGAGATATATGCGGAAAAGAGAGAGGAACTTGAAAAAGAGATTGAAAAACAACTTTCTGAAGATTATAATAAAAGGGGCATCATACTTGAAAAAGTTTTATTGAGAAATATCAGTCTTCCTGCAAAGGTGAAGAATGCAATAGAGGCAAAACTTGAGGCAGAGCAGGAAGCACAGAAGATGGAGTTTGTGTTGCTAAAAGAGAAGAAGGAGGCGGAACGGAAAAAGATAGAGGCAAGTGGAATTTCTGAGGCACAGCAGATAATTGCGCAGTCACTGGTTGGTGATAGAGGCAGGGCATACCTTTCCTGGAAGTATCTTGAAAATCTCCAGCACCTTTACACCTCTCCTAATAATACTATTGTGATCGCACCCTATGACAAGAATTTCATACCGCTATTACAAATAGGTAAATGACCATTTTGTTAGTTCTTGACATTATTGAAAATAAAGGTATAATATATTAGACAGATTTAGTTGTCAAAATATGGGGGCGAATGGTTTTGACAGGGTGAATGGGGTGAAAGAGGGCATACCGAGGGTCCTGGCCACCTCGTTAATCCGACCATGAGAAAAAAACATCCTGCAAATACAGGATACGCACTGGCTGCATAAAATAATGTAGCCACGTCTGTCCAGGAATTGCCCGTCCTGGAACAGGCGCCATAAAGGGCAAAACCATTCCACATCTTAGCCTTTGGATGTGGTAATGGTCTTTATAAAAGGCTCGCCCTGACCAACTTGTCCCTTGGTTAAGGTTAGGGGAGATTAATAAAGGGACTAAGTATGTAGTCCTCTTCGCTGAAGCACTCTGGACGCGGGTTCGATTCCCGCCGCCTCCACCAATTTTGCTCAAAATTATCAAACATCAGCGCAGATAGGTTTGAATGTGAACTAAGACATTTTAATTTTTATTAACTTTTACCCCTTGACATTTTAAAAAATTTGATTATAATATATATGTATGATGAAAAAAATTAAAAATTGCCCATTGTGTGGTACAGAGATGGTAATAAGCGAATTAAGATGCAAAAAATGTGATTTACGGGTAAAAAAAGATTTTTCACCATGCGAATTCTGTCAGTTACCTGAAGAAGATTACGAATTTTTAAAAATATTCTTAAGGACCGAAGGGAAGATAACAGATATTGAAAAGATATTAGGGGTATCTTATCCAACTATAAAATCAAAAATTGACCACCTGTTAAATAGTCTAAATCTCAAGCCTTATGAAGAACCTATCGATCCTATTAACGGGATTGCTGAGGGAAAATTAACCGTGGACGAGGCGATAGCAATTTTAAAGAATAGAAAAAAGGGGGGTGCAAAATAAAACCATTTATGCTGCCAACCTTGGATGCCATTTTTATAATTATTATTGGTTTAGTAATATGGTTCTCAAATCTCGGGTTATTTCATATAAACTGGCGTCAGGATTGGCCTTCGATAATAGTTTTGCTTGGAATATTTCGGTTATTTAAAACATTCGTAAAAAGAAAGAGATTAAAATGAGGAGGTTATAATGTCTGAAGAAAGAATGAAAATTTTAAATATGGTGGCGGAAGGTAAAATCACTCCTGAAGAAGCGGACCGTCTTCTGTCCGTTTTGAAAGAAACAAAAGATAAGGCTCGTTTTTTCAGGGTGCGCGTTTATGACCGCAATAGTGATAAGACAAAGGTGAAGGTTGATATCCCTCTGGGTGTTTTGAGGTTATTATTAAAATTCGGTGCAACATTCCAAGGTTTGGCGCCCGAGGGTTTCAAAATTAACATAAAAGGTAAAGAATTTCATCTTGATCAAATTACTCCCGAAATGATTGATAAAATTATCGGTGAATTAAGTGAAAGCGGCAGATTTAATATTGTTGAAGTGGATGACAACGAAGACAACGAGCGGGTGGAGGTGTATATTGAATGAACAAATGAAGATATTGAAACTCCTTGAAGAAGGCAAGATAACCGCGGAAGAGGCAGCACGACTCCTTGAGGCGATAAAAGAATCTGAATCAAAGAAAAAGCGCGGTTTTTTCTGGCAGGGAATTGGTTCAATGTCTGATGTTATGTCTGATATGATGGGTGCAATTTTCAGCACTTCTTTTAAAAATCATGCCGTGTCTGAAAAAATAGAAATTTCCGCAAAGAAAAGACTTGAGTTTAAAGGAATAAGCGGTGACCTTAAGATAATCGGAAAGGATACTAATTATTTTATCATAGAAAAAGACGGTATCGCAAGAATATCTGAAGAGAACGATACATTGCTGATCAAAACAATCAGCGGCGATATAAAAATAGATACACCAAAAAATATTGATGTTGAGATAAAGGGCGTATCTGCGGATTTATTGATGGAGAATATAAATGGTAAGATTGAAATCCTTTCGGTGTCAGGTAATATTACGGGTAAAGGATTGACCGGTAGTTTTATCGGCGAAGTTGTTTCTGGTGATGTCGAACTCGAATATCAAAAAGTGGATGGTGTAGCGATAAAAGCACGCTCCGGCGATGTGGTTTTAAAAATCAGTGAGAAGACAGAGGCAGAAATTGAAATATCAAGTATGAATGGAGATATACATTGTGATCTTATCTTGAAAGATGTTGTTAAAAAAGATAATTATCTAAAAGGGACTTTGAATGCTCCCAAGTCTAAGATTGTGATAAATAACCTTTACGGTGATGTAAGTGTAAAAAAACTAATAGAACATTAGAACGGAGGTAAAGTGGGCTGTGGTTTATTCTGG
>CBFGJP010000082.1:0-10552 GCA_965649105.1 Caldifarciminota bacterium | reverse complement strand
CTTTAAAACCACCCATAGCATTTACTTCAGAGAGGAACGGAAGTTTATTTGCAATAATTTCATGGGCAGGTATTTCAGCATATGCTCGCTCTACTGATATTCGGTATTTCCCTGCTTCTTCCCTCTGCAAAGTAAAATAATACCCCAACAAAGGAACAAGCACTAAAATGAGTTTTAAAGAAAAAATTAAAATTTCTTGCATTCGCCATTGGCCCATTCTAATGATATCCGTAGTTCTTCGGCTCATCTCAAGTTTAAGAGCAGTCTCCCAGCCCCCTATTATATAACTAAATATAATATATACTATAATACCTATTAGAATCCACATGAGAAATTTTTGTTCTACTGCCATATTATTCCATTTCGCAATAGAAAAGTATATATACTTTTTGGTTCCCTCAACTTTCAAGGTGAAAATATGAGAATAAATGCAATACAACTTCTCATGGCGCTTTTCTTCTTATTCGGAGCGCTATGGTTTGGGGGGAATATGTTAGGAATGTGGGGATTCAGCGTTAGCGGACAACCTGTTCAACCACCAGTAGTATCTGGAGTGGGCGAATGCATTGCAAGCGAACCACCTGACTTAGTGGTAAAGACAAAATATCTCGATGCTTCGACTAATACATATAGTGCAATAGACACAGACTTTTTCTATACTCTCAATGATGAAACATTAGCAACAAAGGGTAGCACTTCATCGGGAACAGCAACAGTTACTGATGTAGGTTCCTGTGGAGATACAGTAAATCTCTGGGCAGGGAATAACTCTAACTATTATCTTGCAGAGGCAGGCGCAATAAAAATGGATAAAAATCAGAAATCTACGGAGATAGTTCTTAAGCCAGTTGGAAATGTAGCGCTAACTCTCTCTAACGCAACAGCCCTGGGGGCATCATCCGTCGGAGTAGACCTTGTTGCAGGAACGATGAACTCAGATGTGAAAATAAAACTAAAAGAAGCGATTGGATCAGCGTATTGGGGCGACGGTAAACATCTAATTAGCGTAGCAGGAAGTTCTTACAACTACACAAAATTTGTCCTAACAGGTGCAAAAGAAACAACATGCCCGCAAACAGTCCTATCATACTATAGCGGCGTCATAACAAGTCCAGTGGTGAACTGCTTTGAAGTTGCAAACGAACTTTACAACACTGCCGAAGAAGAATTTACTCTGCAAATATACCCTGTGTCTGGCGTAGAGCCTAACACTGCCATATCGATTGGAACTTCAGATTATGCATGCCAAATTGTAAATGGAAAAACACAGTGTGGGTACACTGACTATGCAAATCCCAATATAGACATTGGAGCATCTGATGTATTTGTCAATAACGCAGTAATTCCCTACTGACTAACGAAGAGTCTATAGGGATTTGCATGACAAAAATAGACATAGGAAGGAAAGCCCTTCCTATTCTTTTTATTTTTTTTGCTATCGTTGGAGTCTTAGCATTAAGTGGAAATCTTCCGCTAAGCATTAGTGGCGGAGTTATACAAATGGAGTATGATAGCAAAACAGGCGCAACCAATCCTGTTTTCTACAGAGAACTAAATTTTGAAAGTGGAACAGAAAAAACATTTTGGCTAACAACAGTTAAAGATTTTTCAACTGGAGGAAAAGATTTTTCAATTCAATCATCAAAAATATTAGAATTTAATATTAGAACTAAAGGATTAACATGTGGGTACTCAAGTTCATATTATGATTTAGCAAAATTAGAAGGGCAATACTTAAGTTTTCATATAGCAAAATTAGCTGATTACTGGGGAGTTAAAACTTATGAATTAGGCGCACCGAAGCGTGAACTAAAATCAACTATTACAATCAATAAATGGAACGAAGCACAGACACAGAAGCAAGTGGTTTCATCTCAGACAATAGATCTTATGAATTTAGAACCGTTTTATTGGCAAACAAAAGATATCGATGATAAAGGCTTTGTCGAATTGAAAGGATTAGGTGCATTGCAAGGAGCAAGAGATTGCCCTCAAACTCCAATGTTGCTATACTACTTTAATGGAAAATATTATGTTGGAGAAAAAAGTAAAGTATTAACTGCATTAGATCAATACTTTGTTTGTAAAATACAGCAAACAACACAGCCCTGGCTTTCTTGTAAAACCTATGAAAATGCTCTTGCAAATCCATATGTTCCAACATCTTTCAGCCAATCATTTATTTCTTATACCCCAAGCGCATCTGGACTGACAGGAACACTTTCTTCTAATGTAATTGGAAAAATGGAATTGCGAGCAGATGCTAATTTCTTTGATATGATTATTATAGAGAAGAAGTTATATCCGTCCCCGACCATAGTAGAATGCACATTTGGTGATCTACAAGAAAACGTTCAGGGAACTGGAAGTGTCAGAGTGAGAAATTCAGGAAGCACAGGAACTATTTACATGTACATAGAAACAGATGCATCTAAATTAGGAACTTCTTATCAACCAAGTCAAAACATTAAATCAGGAGCTGAATATATCTGGGCAGTTGCGCTATACCCTAAATCAAAAGCAGAAGGCATTGTTATCAAAGCAACAGCATGTGACGAAACCAAGAGATATTGTTCATCTTGCGAAAAAACGATTGAAATTAAAGAAAAACCATCTTTTATAGATGATTTATTTGGCTGGTCGGGAAGTTCATGCGGGAACGGAATTTGCGAAACGTTTCTTGGAGAAACTTACCTAACGTGTCAGAATGACTGTAAGCAACCACAAGAACAGAAAGAATGCCCAAATTACTCATATAGAGCAGAAAATGGAGAATGTTTATGCATAGAAGGGTATAAATGGACAACTAAGGGAACATGTGAAGAAATGAATATAATAGACTATTTACAACTATTCCTTAAACAATGGTTCGATGCAATTGGATTAACAATAACTGTAAGCGCAACATGCTGTCTAAGTTCCTTAATACTTGTAGGTATAATAGGCTTGTATATGCTTTTTGGAAAACCAAAAATAATTAGAAAAATAAGGAGGGGATAAAAATGACAGTAGATATAACTGCAAGGTATGAAAGATGGCGGATAAGACATCCAAATGAATTTATAAAAGGCTCTTTTAGAACACATGATATCGGAAGAGTGGGGTTTTCAAAAAGAATAGCAGGGCGGTTGAAAAAAACAGGAAAATGGGCCACACAATCTCTTTTGATTAGCCACGCAGAACCGCCAGCGATGATTCAGAAATTGAGAGCAGAAGCTCGGGCAATGATACGAAGAGCCAGAGGGATATACCTAAGGAGGCGTAGAACATGAATTTATTGAAAGAGTTAATAAGCTTAAGCGAAAAAACAATAAAGGCGTATATTGGATTAGTATTTATTGCAATTGGGATAGTTATAGCATTTCTTAATCCAACCTTATTTTTGTTTGCATTACTTACTACTTTATTAGGGTTACATATTCTTGATAAAACATTCAAATGGCAATTATCCAAAATATTTATAGGGGTGCTTAGATGAAAATAGATGTCCCATATATCCCAGTGATGCTGTTTGTTTTATTATTCAGTTTTTTTATTCTTATTAATATATCCACTTCAATGTCAATTGCTAATGACATTGATACTGTTCTTGCAACAATACCCAAAGAGAAATTAATCGGGGCGTTTGCTATTGCACTAAGTTTAACTCTACTTATACTTGGACTTTTGTCATATTTAGCAATCAGAGGATTAGAAGTAGTTGGAAAAAAAGTATCAATAGCGTTTATTCTTTTAGGGGCTATAAGCACAGCGGTTTTTTTTCAGAATTTACCTCCATTCGCAATTTCATTTCCTAATGGACAAGCACAGAACATAGGTGGATGGATTGTTCAGTTAGACCAGATAGGAGCAGAACGAGATATCGATATGCTTGCAAAAGATTTAGGGCGATTAGGAGGGTGGGATTATATAGGCTATGATGAAAGTTATATTAAATATAAAGGAAAAACAACAGGATATTATAATGGAAAATTTATGTGGAGTTACAATTTTGACGCTTACTGTAACGGAAAAAAGACATCAGCAAGCATAATTTATTATCCTGATACGCATCTAACAGAAGGCGGGGACAGACCAAAACTTACGTTCTACTGTGGGAAACCAATAATTTTAGAGCGAGTTGGAAGAATCGATAGGATGGGAGAAGCAGACCCGTATAAGTTTGTGTTCGACATTTATGTCCAATCATGCAGAGCACAAGACACAACTCTATGCGCCACCGCATGGCTAAAAGAGAAACCAAAAGGAGAAGAATATTGTAAAGATGGAGAAACAAGAACAATTAAATGTCAATATTCGGGCATAACAATAACTACACATATATGTAAGAAAGGGTTATGGGAATCTACAAATGAAAAATGCCCAGAAGGAATTTCAGGGAATTGGGATATAGATGGAGGAAACTGGGGGAGCAAAGACGAAGGAGACCATGAAGAAGAAGGAGACAATACTCAACCACCGCAACTTCCACCTGATTGGGAACAACCACCAGGTGGAGAAGCACCAGAAAGTTCATACCCACCAACGAATGGAGAATGCAAAACGAATTCATATTTAGGCGCAGATGGAAAATGCTACTGTAACATAGGGTATATGTTCCTTGATGGGGAATGTCAACCAACACCAAAAACACAAGCTCAGGAATGGATTTTGTGGACAATTTTATTTGTAGTTGGATTAGGAATAGCAGGCGTAGTTGGTTTGACAATAATATTAACAATATTAAGGAGGAGATAAAATGAAAATAGAAAAAATAATAGAATGGTTTGCGCAAGGTTTTTTGACCCTTTTTATTTTTTGGGTTGTAGGGAGTGTGATTGACTTTGCGCTTTTGGGAAAAGGACTGCCAACACTAAACAATATATCTACTGAGTTAAGTGTTATAGGAATCTTTGCCTTAATACTTAAGATAACATTTCTTGGTTGGTTAATAGAACTAATATCTAAGATTAAAATTTAATGCTCGGAGGTGAAAAAATGAAAGTGGAAGTAGTGAAGTGGTTTTTGGCGGGTGTGGTAGTAGTTGTTCTGAACTTACTCCTCACCGCTATTGGAACGCCGAACTTGATGTCGATATCTTGGGTAACAACTAACCTATCCAATTTGGTGATTGGAATAATTGGATGGGTTATATATGGTTGGCTGTTGTACGTTGGACTTGGGATAGTAGAAAAAATAAAAATATAAGGGGGGGATAAAATGCCAGGAAAGTTGAGATACTTTAGGTCTGATCCAAACAAAAAAGGAAGAGGACCTGGGTTCTACTATCACAGAGGAAATGGAATTTTTAGCAAGTACAGCTTTAGAAGGGATATGAAACTACGAGCGCACAAAGTTAAAGGGGCCAATTGGAAATATATGCATACAGCTGATGGAACTTATGTAAGCCCAACAAAAAAAGAACCAAATTACCCACAAAACAGAAAACTATGGCTAACTGCAAATAGAAACAGAAGGATCTAATATGCGCATCAACAAAAAATCTTTGCCATTGCTGTTAGTAGCGTTAGCGCTTCTATTAATAGCATGGCATTTTAATCTTTTCAGTGTTGCGCAGTCTATGTACGGAGGGCTTACTGCTATTTCAATACAAAAAGATGAAGTGATAAGTGATAACCCATTCTTTTCAGAGCCAGTATATCATATTGTTGCAGTTGTTCATCCGAACTCACAAGAGATTCGAGGAGAAACTGACTTATCAGGAGTTCCGCTAAAACTTACAGTGACGGGAACAAGCGAGACAAAGTGTATGTACAAAATATCTAATCAAAGCACAAAAATTTGGTTTTGGGAGGCACTAAGTAGCTATGGTAGGGGGAGCTGTGGCGTACCTTGTTGTAATATTGCAGGATGTAGCTGTACTGTTTCTCAATATGGGTGCGATTTTTCATGTGTATGGAGTCGCATTTCAACTCAACAAATATCTATGCCCTACCTTGATAGTTACGGATGTTATTCACAGACAAGGCAACCTTCCAATATATTAGCAGGTGAAATCTACTATATTGAACCTGTTCCTTTCTACAAGTATAATATTACAATTAATTTTAATGTAGGGGGGGTTAATGTTCCAATACATCTAACAAGCGACAATACTGCTGGGTATATACAAGATTTTGCGTATGCACAACTCCTGGGCTCTTTTCAGGGACAGCAAGGATGCCCAGCGCTCTATACTGATGCAATGGTATGGAGAAATCCTAATTCTGCAAATATGTTCTTGATATGGAAATACAACGGGCAAGAAGCGATAGCAACCCAAAATAAACTGAGTCCTAAACAAGATTGGGGAAGTTCTGCAGACGAATCAAATAAAATAATTACTTATGCAAGAGATCATCCATATCAACCATATGGATTTCAATGTAAACTATATAATATTTCTCCAACAGAAACCAGCATTCTATGTGATGCAGTAGGGGAAGTAGCATATCCTGTAGTCGATATGTATATTAAAGCAAGCATCCTACAGCAGTATATCCCATCAGGAAAACCACAGATTGTTAATGTCTCATGTCCAAAAGTAGAGGCAGTCGATAGAACACAATGTAAGATTACAGTTAAAAATACAGCTAACCAAAAAGATACATTTGAAATAGGACTACAAGGATTTAGGGATGTAACTCCTTTTTCAGTTAGGCAGGAAATTGGAGCAGGAGAAACAAAGACTGTAGAAGTCCCTTACTCAGGATCAGGAATTATTGGGCAATATAAAGTTTTTGTATATTCAGTAAATAATCCACAAAATAGAGACGAACAAACCGTTAAAATAGTAATAGAACCATTCTGTGATAGACCAAAAATAGGATGTTCCGAAGCAGTTAAAGTTATGACTGAAAAAGGATGTTTTTGGTATTGCGGAGACAAATACTACAATACAGAAATAGGCGAATATTCTGGCATAGAGATTGAAAAGAAATTAAAAAATGTTGGAATGCCGTTTTGCACCGACCCATTTGGAGACCCCAAAAACTGTTCAGTAGGGGACGTTGCTGATGATTTTAAAGATTTTGGAGAAACTTATCATTGTGTCGAGAAAGGAAAAAGAGCAACTATCTATAGTTATCTATCTGATCGATATAACAAAAAAATAAATGCGTACATTCCAAAAGATAGAAGACAAGAGCATCTGTACTTTATACCTGCATTTTATGATACTTATCATTGTACTTATCTCGCCGAATATGGTTATCATTACAACCCACTCACAGACAAAGTAGAAGAAATTTTAGGGAACGAAGAGTTTAACTATAATGACATGATAACAGGAGGAGGTTTTGCAGGAAAAGAAGAAGGGCCAAAGCAACCATCTCCTTTACCATTTATCCAAGATTTATCGGATGCTATTCAAAACTTTGCATCAGGAACAACTACTATTCCGCTATTAGGTTCAGTCTCAAACAGTGTTTTATTAGGGATAGTAGGCGGATTTTTAATACTTGGGTTAATCGCAGGAGCACCTACTATCTTAAAATTCATGAAAGGGATCAAGCTATGAGGCTTAAAAAATCATTTATCTGGGCGATTATTTTAATTTTAATTGTTGCATTACTCTATAACCTACCACTTCTGCCACGATCTCTGTATGGAGAAGAAAAAATATATATCAAATCAATAACATTAGAGAACACAACTTACTTTGATGAGCCTGCATATAAATTTGTTATATCAGTAGATCAGAACCATGAGTTCTCTCAAACACTTCCGTATGACTTTCCACATGTTATAACTGCGTCTGGAAAAACGAAAACAGAGTGCGTATACACTTTTGAAAATTCGACTACAATTTATTATTGGGATATTTGTAACGCAAATTCAGGTTTTTCATGCACAGGAAATTATTCGCCGTGTGAATGTATTTCTGGTAGAATCAGTTGCATAAATATCTCTCGCTTATCTAACCAAAAAACCCCTCCTATGCATCCAAGAACAATATGCGGCCCTACTAACAGTGTTAAGGGATATTATTACCCTTTATCCAATTCAATGTCTTTTGAAGTTAATTTCAACCTAAAGATTAGTAACTTAGTTGTACCTGTCGTTATGACCTCTCCTAAAACAGAAGGATACACTAATTTTAACACCTACGTTAAAATTAAAAATCAGTGTCCATTAGGGAATGAAATTGCTGTATGGAAAAATCTACAGGGGCAATACTCCGTCATAAAAATAACCAATTTCAACGGAACTCAAACAGCGATGCAAATAAAAGGAGAAGAATATGCTCAGCAATACAATCAAACTATTGATAATAGCATAATTCCATCAGAATATAATTGCGTAATAAACGGAACAAACGTTTCATGCGAAGTTCAATATTTACCTAATGAAGAAATAGAAGTTTACATCAGAAAATCAGCCATTGGTTCTCCGCCATCCCCGCCCCCCAATAACCAAACATGGTATTATTGTGGGGATACAATTTGCGAAGGGAATAAAGGAGAAAACTACACAAACTGCCCGATTGATTGCATACAACCACAAGAAAATGAAACAGAACTTCTACCTCAAGAAGAACAGAAACCAGAACCAAAAATAAACTTGCCTGTCATAGGAGCAATCCCGCAGACAACAGCAATTATTCTGGGTATAGGAGTAGGTTTAGGAGCAATATCCCTTTTACCACAATTAATGAGGATGATAAAATGATGGTTATAGTTAAAGATATAACAGAAAAAAATCAATTCATGTTAGAAGAAACAGATATTGGAGTACTTATTAAAAAAGATTTTAGGATTATAAAAATTAAAAATAATTTTGAAGATGCATTAAAATATGTTATAAGGTGGTTAAGTGATAACTGCAACTGAATGGCGAGATGGAGCAGGGGGGCTACGTGTCGATTACATAATCACAATCATAACAGTTATTTTTCTATTGTGGGTGTTAATTCAATTAGGAAATGAACAAGTAACTAATCCAGACGTACAGAGAGCCCAATATTTTATGAATTTGTTCTTAATAATGTTAATAATTGCTCTATTTGCGCAAGGATTAGACGTCGTTGGGGACAGAGTTAGCGGGATAGTAAGTTATTTTGGTCAATATGCAAGTTATGGGGAAACAACGAATACAGCTCTGTTATCTATTTCCATCGGTATTATTCTCGGCGTGATAATGAATTGGGGGTCTCTAACAGGTGCTTCAGTATATTTAGCAATTGGCGTTCCAGCAATTTCAACAGCGCTTGGAATTTCAATTAGAGGAATAATTGTTGGATTATTATCGCCTATCATTGAAGAAAAGTTTTTTGGGCAATGGCTTCCGTATTCATTAGAAGAGGTTTTTGGTGAATGGTTTAAGACATTCTCATTTATCCCAGCGTGGTTACTTACGTGCATTGCATTCGGTTTATTCCACTGGTCTGCGTATGGTGCAATGATGCCGTTAATGATTTCAGCAATGGTGTTCCGCTTGATAATATTAATTGGGAACACACTTCTACGTAGCGCAGGCTTTGGCTTTGGTCTACATTTAGCGCATAATGTCCTGTTTCTTACAGCAGGAGGAGGATAAAATGCTACAAAAAAAAGAAATTGAGTTAATACTTCCGTTTGCGTTATTTGCGGTGATATGGATAAGTATTGTTCTTCCATATTTGATGCAGTCTACTTTTTTTCTATCTCTCAACCCTATTTTCCAATACACATTGTTTAATATTGGGTTTATTTCATTTACCATCGCTTCATTCGGGCTTATTTTTTCAATAGTTCTCGATAAAAAAGTAACTCTCTCTAATCTTGTAAAAAATGGCATGGGTGTATGGTTCGGTTTTTCATTCGTTTTAGATATGTGGCAACCACCGTATTACATTGATTTTCTTGGCAATCCTGTGTATTCTACTTCTGAAGAGTCGCTAACGCAAGCAACTATCGATGCATTTTGGTATGAAATATTCAATATATTCATCCCACAAATCAAAACTATTATTGTCCCCTTTTTTAATATCTCTCTCTTATTCATTGCAATATACCTTATAGTTCCTCTTTCCACTCTTGTTGGGCTTGCAATGCTATTCTCTCAGTCAAAGTTCACTAAATGGGTGGGGGTGGGATCATAGAAAAGAATATAAATATTTATGGAAAAGAAATAGATATGGAACAAATCAAAAAATTAATTCTTTTAGTTTTTGCTGGATTACTCCTTCTCATGAGTACAAGTTCCGCTATTTCTTGCACCTGTTCTTCTTGTTTCGAATGCACCGTCCAACTAAATAACTTAACTTGCTCAGAGGTTTTACTGACGGCAGATATAACAGATTTTATGAAAACATGCATAAACAATCCAGAAAATTTTACTAACAAAATATTCGACTGCCAGGGGCATATAATAGATGGAGATCATGTAGGAATAGATTATGGAATTTATATAAGCGGTAAGTCCGATAATATTATTAAAAATTGTATAATTAGTGATTTTCAGTATGGAATTTATTTTGATAACTCCAATTACAGCACCCTCACTAACAACACAGCATATAACAATTCTCGATATGGTTTCGTTCTCGCTTCCAGCTCCAACAACACCCTAACTAACAATTTAGCATATAATA
>CBFGJP010000081.1:0-10736 GCA_965649105.1 Caldifarciminota bacterium | reverse complement strand
AAGAGAATGACTACTAATTCAAACCTGCAATTCCCTTATTATTCGCCTGCGAATCTTAATTTATTTTGGGTAAGATCTTATTTTGATGAAAGACGTAGGTAGATACAGAGTGCAATTGATAATAATTTGCTTACGACTCAATTTTTATCTACTTATTGACTTAAAGGAAATTTTTGTTAAAATAGTCTATGCGTAAGATTGCAATTTGTAATCAAAAAGGTGGTGTGGGGAAGACAGCGACAGCGGTGAATCTTTCGGCTGGACTTTCTCTTGCAGAAAAAAGAACCCTCCTTGTTGATTTTGACCCCCAGGCAAATGCGACAAGTGGAGTGGGCATAGATTATAAGAGTCTTGAGCTCTCTGTTTATGATTGTTTATTTGAACCACAACTCGTAAATAAGGTAATCATAAAGACAAAATGGCTCTATCTTTCAGTCTTACCTTCAACCCCGGACCTGGTCGGTGCCGAGGTTGAGCTTGTACCTGAAGATGAGCGAGAAAAGAAATTGAAAAATGTTTTTAAAAATATAGAAAATGAGTATGATTTTGCAATTGTTGATTGCCCTCCTTCATTAGGACTTCTTACTTTAAATGCGCTTGTATCCTGCGATAGTGTTATTATTCCGATTCAGTGTGAATATTATGCACTTGAGGGCCTTGAGAAATTATTGAAGACATTAAAATCCGTGAAAGAAAATTTAAACCCGGATTTGAAGATTGAAGGGATTCTTTTGACGATGTATGATGCAAGATTAAATTTATCCAAGGATGTTGTTGAAGAGATAAAAAAACATTTTGCGGATTCAGTCTTTGAAACAATAATTCCACGATCGGTCCGCATTGCCGAAGCACCCTCATATGGAAAGTCCGTGTTACATTATAATATATCTTCATCAGGTGCTCAGGCATATCTTCATTTAACCAGGGAGATTTTAAACCATGCGTAAAAGGGCACTCGGTAAAGGGATTGAAGCATTGATTTCCAGAGAAGAAAAGACTGTATTACAAGAAGGATTCAGGATGATTCCGATTGCAGATATTCAGCCGAATCCTTATCAACCGCGGGAGAAAATTACCGAAGAAAGTATCAAGGAACTTGTCAGTTCAGTAAGAGAAAAAGGAATAATTGAGCCCATTATTGTAAAGAGGTATAATGATAAATATATCCTTGCTGCCGGCGAAAGACGATTCAGGGCGGCACAGATTGCAGGATTGAAAGAGATACCAGCAATCATTAAAGAACTATCCGAGCAGGAGTTGCTTGAAATTGGATTGATTGAAAATCTACATCGTGAGGATTTGAATCCCATTGAGGAAGCGCTTGCTTATGAACAATTGAACAAAAAGTTTAATCTAACCCATGAACAGATTGCCCAGATTGTTGGAAAGGACCGCTCTACAATCACCAATTTGCTGCGTTTGCTAACCCTTCCGGAAAAGATAAAAGAGTATTTGAGAAGCGGATTGATACAGGAAGGACATGCAAGGGCAATTCTATCCCTTGATAATGAAATAAAGATGTTGCAGGTTGCTGATAAGATTGTTAAAGAGCAATTGTCAGTGAGGGAAACAGAGAAATTGGTAAAGAAGTGGTCAAAACTTCCAAAAATAAGACCCGGTAAGGAGAAAGAGCCTAATCTATTGATACTTGAAGACGAATTATCAAAGATCCTGCGGACCAGGGTTAATGTGGAATGGAAGAAAAATAAAGGCAAGATTATCGTCCATTGTTTGAGCCTTGAGGATTTTAATCGGATTTATGAATCATTACGCAGGTTAAAAAAGATTTAAAGATTTATGGTGTTACAAAAAGCCAAAAAGGAGGTTTAATGTACCAGGGTTCATATGTTGCAATTGTCACTCCATTCAAGGATGACAATCTTGATGAAGATGGATTGAGGAAAAATTTACGATTTTTGATTGAGAATGGTTCAGATGGCATCGTTGCTTGTGCTACCACCGGTGAAAGTCCGAGCCTCAGTGATGAGGAATATGAAGAAATTATCAAGATATGTCTTGAAGAGGCAAACGGGAAGATTCCGGTCATAGTTGGTGCAGGCACGAATTCTACATTGAAAACCATCAAGACCGCCCAAAAGGCTCAAAGGCTTGGTGCTCAGGGATTGTTGATTGTTACGCCATACTACAACAAGCCAACTCAACAGGGGTTGTATCAGCATTACAAGATAGTGAGTGGTGAGGTTGACCTGCCGATAATCATTTATAATGTTCCCGGCAGAACTGGGGTGAATATTTTACCGCAGACTGTGGCAAGGCTTGTCCAGGATTGTAAAAAGATTGTGGCGATAAAAGAGGCGAGTGGCAATCTTGATCAGGTTTCAGAACTTGCAAATCTTTTAGGGGATAGATTTGATATTCTTTCCGGTGATGATTCATTGACCCTCCCTATGCTTGCAATAGGAGCGAAGGGTGTTATTTCGGTCATCGCCAATATCTTCCCGAAGGATGTTGCGGATATGTGTAGATTCTTTAGAGAGGGTAAATTTGAGGAGGCAAAGAGGATTCATTTAAAGATGTTTCCCGTGACAAAGGCACTTTTCATTGAGACAAACCCAATACCCGTGAAGAAGGCGATGGAATTAATGGGATTTCCTGCTGGTAAACCAAGACTCCCCCTCGTCTCAATGAGTGAAGAGAATGTCAGTATTTTACGAAAAAGACTTTTAGAATACGGAGTCGAGATATGCTAAAGATTGCACTCTGTGGTGCTGCAGGCCGGATGGGAAGAGAGATTATTTCTATTACCCAGAAAAGCGATGATGTTAAAATAATTGCCGGTGTTGAAGAAAAGTCAAATTTAATGGTAAATAAAAAAATTGAAGACATTCCAGTATATGATGACCTGTTGTTTGTTATTGAGCAGACAGATTGTATTGTAGAATTTACAAATCATATAGCCACAATGGAGAATTTGAGAAAATCAGCGCCCTACAAAAAACCATATTGCATTGGCACGACCGGATTTTCCAAAACCGAGATTGATGAGATAAAGGAATTTTCAAAATCGTTTCCAATCTTTTTTAGTCCGAATATGTCGCTGGGTGTAAACCATCTTTTTAATCTTGTTAGAGAGACCGCGCAGGTTCTGTCAGAATGTGATATAGAAATCATTGAGACACATCACCGGGCTAAAAGGGATGCACCATCAGGAACTGCCTTGGCGATTGCGAATAAGATAAAAGAGGTTAAGCCCAAGATAAATATTACATACGGCAGGTATGGCATTGGTGAAGAACGAAATAAAAATGAGGTGTGTATAAATGCAGTGCGTGGGGGTGATGTTGTTGGTGAACACAGGATACTATTTTTCGGCAAGGGTGAATTTTTAGAGATAAGGCATTACGCAACGAGCAGACAGTGTTTTGCTTCGGGTACGATTGAGGCAGTAAAATTTATTGTGCAACAGAAACCAGGACTTTATTCAATGCAGGATTTATTAAATTATACAACCAATGGAATCCATTGACAAACTCTTTCAGTTTTATATAATCAACTGGATTTAAAAGGAGGATTATCTTGGTCTGGAAAAGTGGGATAACCAAGATTGAACCAAACCATATCGTAACGAGGGGTTATCGGCAGGAAGATTTGATCGGTAATGTGCCTTTCGCATCCGCTTTCTTTCTTTTAATAAAAGGTAGATTGCCGGATGAGAAAGAGGCGAAGATGATTGATGCGATAATTACTTCTTCCATTGACCACGGCACTACCCCTCCATCAACCCATGCCACAAGGATTGTTGCATCTAGTGGGGTACCTCTGCCCACCGCAGTTGCGGCAGGAATTCTTGCCGTGGGCGATGTGCATGGTGGCGCAATAGAAGATTCGGCGAGGCTTTTACAGGAATGGGTAAAAAAAATGAAGAAAGAAAACTGGAATTATGACCAGACTGCCCAGGATTTACTTAATCATTTAAAGTCCGTGGGGAAATATATGCCTGGTTTTGGACATAGAGTTCACACCCAGGACCCGAGAACAAAAAGACTTTTTAGTCTTGCCGATGACTTGAATATAATCGGTGACCACATAAGATTGACAAAGGCAATTGAAAACGAATTTGCTAAAACAAAACCCCTGCCCGTAAATGTTGATGGAGCAATTGCGGCGATTATCTCGGATATGGACTTTGACTGGCGTTTGGGTAAGGCATTTTTCTTAATTGGCAGGTGTGCCGGACTTATTGCCCATGCCTATGAAGAGATGACCCGTGAAAAACCGATGAGGCGGATGTGTGAACAGGAGGTTGAATATGATGGACCGTGGGAAAGGAACATAGATAAAAATGCCTGAAAGTCCAAAATACCTAAATACAAAAAAATGGTTAATAGGTTAGGGTTGGGATGCTGGTCTCTGTCTAAACCAGTGTCGTTATCTGTATTATGACAATTGTTGAGAAGATTCTGGCAAAGGCGAGTGGAAAAAAGAAGGTTATACCAAATGAGATTGTGATGGCAAAGGTTGATGTTGCGATGTCCCATGAAAACGCCGATGTGGTATTGAAGTCGTTCCAAGAAATCGGTGTAAATAGAGTGTGGGACCCCGAAAGGATAGTGATATTATTTGACCATAGAATACCTGCTGAGTCAGAAAAGAGTGCGACAACCCATAAGAGAATAAGAGAGTTTGTCAGGGAACAGAAGATTAAGCATTTCTATGACCTGAAAGAAGGCATCTGTCATCAGATTCTACCTGAGTTTGGCCATTGCCGACCAGGTGAGGTCCTTGTCGGGACTGATTCCCATACTACAACCCATGGTGCATTCGGGACATTTGCAACCGGGATTGGTGGGACCGAGATGGCAGGGGTATGGGCAACAGGAGAGTTGTGGTTAAAGGTTCCTGAATCGTTTAAGATAACCGTGAAGGGAGAATTTCGTAAGTATGTTTCCGCAAAGGATTTGATTCTTCACATCATTGGAAAATTGAAGGCAGACGGTGCGGATTATAAATCCGTTGAATTTTGTGGACCTGCGATTTCAGATATGTCAATCTCATCAAGGATGGTTCTGACAAATCTTTCAATGGAGATGGGTGCAAAGAATGCGTTTGTATTGCCGGATGAGAAGACAATAGAATATGTCAAAAGCAAAACTGATAAGCCATTTGAGGTTATTCTGCCTGATAGAGATGCGGATTATGTTAAAACATTTGAATTTGATGTTGGAGATTTAAAACCGCAGATTGCCTGTCCCCATTCAGTTGATAATGTTAAGCCGGTAAAAGAGGTTGCCGGATTAAAAATCCACCAAGTACTCATCGGTTCCTGCACAAATGGCAGGCTTGAGGATTTGAGGATTGCCGCCGAGATACTGGATGGTAAAAAGGTTCATCCTGAGGTGCGGCTTCTGGTCATTCCCGCATCGCGCCAGGTCTATCTGGAGGCATTAAAAGCAGGATATATTGAAATATTTATAAGGGCAGGGGCACTTGTTTTGAATCCGGGATGTGGACCCTGTCTCGGCGCACATCAAGGGCTGCTTGCTGCGGGTGAGGTATGTCTTTCAACGACTAATAGAAATTTCAAGGGCAGGATGGGTAGCCCGGATTCGTTTATTTATCTTGCTTCACCAGCAACTGCTGCAATATCCGCGTTAACTGGAGAGATTACTTCACCTGACACGGATTTACACAGATATTGACACGGAGGAACACGGATGGGTTTATTGTATGAAAAACTAAGTTACGTAATCAGAGGCTGCGTTTTGAAGGTAAGAAAAGATTACGGTCCTGGACATAAGGAGGTCATTTATCAACGGGCGCTTGCGGAAGCTTTGCAATCAAAAGGAATTAATTTCAGAAAAGAAGAACCGATTGAGATACACTCCCCCGAAACTGGGAGGATAGTTGGAAAATATTGTCCCGACTTTATTATTGAAGATAAAATTTTGATTGAGTTGAAATCGTGCACCTCTCTATCGAAGCAAATAGTAAATCAATTATATACTTATTTGCGTAATAGTAAATATGAATTGGGATTCTTAATAAATTTTGGTGGCAGAAAATTAACCATCAAGAGAATTATTTACTCTAACAACCAAAAACCGTGGTATAAACGACTGGGATGTCCGCGTGAGTCCGTGTCATCATCCGCGTCCATCAGTGTAATTAAGGGTCATGCATATAAATTTGGTGACAACATTAATACTGACGATATCTACCCAGGTCGTTATCTTTCTATCACTACCGACCGTCAGGAGATGGCAAAACACTGTTTTGAACTTGCCTATCCAGATTTTTTGAAAACCGCAAAGCCCGGTGATATCATTGTCGCAGGAAAAAATTTTGGTTGTGGCTCATCACGGGAACAGGCAGCGACCTGTTTGAAATATTTTGGCATAAGTGTTGTAGTTGCTGAATCCTTTGCGAGGATATTTTATCGCAATGCAATAAACCTTGGACTTCCAATATTGATTGCCCCTGAGATAACAAAAAAAGTTGAGCATAATGACATACTTGAAGTTGACTTAGAAAATGGTATAATAAAAAATATGAGAACGAATGAGGAGATAAAAGGCATTTCACTCCCTCCATTCGTTCTTGAAATTTTAGACGAGGGTGGATTGGTTCCCTATTTGAAGAAAAAATTAAGTTTAACTGAAAAGGGGGGAAGTAAATGAGATACCGACTTATAAAAGATGAAATTGCTTATACCGGCGAACAATTAAGAAGCAATTTTGCCTATACCACATTTGGAATTGTGGGTGATTCTATAATTGCCTTTTGTGGACCCTGCGATGTCAAACTCAAAGAGATGGTTGATATTGAGGACCTCAAGGCCGGTAAGGCAATCTATTCTGAATATATGCTCCATTTTATTGTTGAGCATTATGATACAGATATTGAAAAAATCATCCTCAGACAGTTAATCCTTACTTCTATTGTGCGCGATGCAATAAATGAAATTAAAGGAAAACAGATTGTAAAAAGGGTGAATTCTGATTTATATGAAGATGATGCCAAACTCTCTATCTCAGTCGCTACGGTCTCGCCACTCTCTTCTTTAATACATTTTGGAATCAATATTACTTCTACAAATACGCCGGTAAAGACCAAAGGACTTAAAGACTATGATATAGAACCTTATGAGTTTGCCAATCTAATAATGGACCGTTATACAAAAGAAATTGAAAAGGTAAATACTGCAAGGTGTAAAGTGAGGTGGGTGCAGTAATTAGAGTTGTTCGCAGATGGTGAAGCGGTTTAGAAGTTCGTATCGTATAAAGGTGTCGTTAATGGAAAAGACCAATGACGATTGACGTATAACGAAACGGGTGGCGACACCGTATAACGAATTACCAATACCGGGATATTTATGAATGGCTATATAAGAGAGATTTTTACTTCAATTCAGGGTGAAGGCATCAGGGTGGGGCAGAGGATGACATTTGTACGTTTTTTGGGGTGTAATCTCTCCTGTAATTATTGTGATGTTCCTGAATGTCAGAAAAAAGAGGGTAAGTTTTTTTATAAAAATAAAAGTTATGATAATCCTGTGGAGTTGGATTTTATCAAGGATAAGATTGAAGAAGATATAGTCTCTCTTACTGGAGGTGAACCTCTTCTCCAACCTTTGTTTCTCCTTGATCTCTGTAAAGAATTAAAAAGGAGGGGTAAGACGATTTATCTGGAAACGAATGGGACACTGCCCGGTGCATTTGAGATGGTTTTAAATCATATTGATATAGTTGCCCTCGATTTCAAGATACCGACTGCTACGGGCAGACCTGGGATGTGGAAAAAACACGAAGAAATGCTTAAACTGGCTGCAAAAAAAGAAGTTTTTATTAAAATGGTCATCAACGAAAATCTTATTCCGCGAGAACTTGAGCAGGTGATTTCAATAATTGAAAAGATAGATAAGGATATCCCCCTTATTATTCAACCAGTCTTTGGAAGTAGAATATCGAACATTCTTGATATCCAGAAAAAGGCGCTTGGTAGATTGAAGGATGTCCGTATCATTCCTCAGGTGCATAAATACCTGCATTTGGAATAGTAAACTGAAGATTATGCTTCTGGTCTATTTTTTTAAAATTTATTTTAGGGATTAATGAAAACCAGTAAGAAAAAAGTTCATTTTCTAAGGGATCCAAGCAACATAATTGTAAATTTAAAAATTTTCAATGGGTAAAATATGTACTTTTTTTAAAATCTATTGGCGATATACGGACTTCCTGTTCTGAAAGCGATAAAAGGAAGTCTCTATGCTATTCCTATTTCCTTATGTTTGGAAAGGATATTATCGGCAAGTGTATCTAATGCCTGAAAATCCTCTCTCTTGGGGTAGCCCTTTGCAATCACAGGCGGGATTAGTTCAGCTTCAAGGTTTGGAATCAATTCTTTTATCTTTTCTGGCATCTTACCACCCCAGGAGTATGAACCGATGATTGAGGCGAATCTCGTTTTGGGCCTTAATGCATTACACAGATAGGCAGCATAGACTGCTAAAGGATGTGGACCGGTTAGCACGGTGGGCGTTCCAATGACTACAGTAGCGGTATCAACGAGCGCCATTGCAAGTTCACCTATATCGGTCTTTGAAAGATTGAATGGTTTGATTGTGATATTGCGTTTCATTATTGCATCAATGAAATATTCTGCCATTTTCTCAACACTACCGTGCATTGATACATAAGGGAATACTACTTCATTTTTGACATTGTCTGAGGTCCAATCCTTATAGGCATTGATTATGAATTCAGGCCTATTATAGACCGGTCCATGACTTGGTGCAATTATATCAATCTGGAAACTACTCAATCTTTGTAGATGCTTCTGTATATTTTTTCTGAATGGCATCATTATCTCTGCATAATACCTCTTTGCCGATTCATAAACCTTTGCCTCATCTGTGGCATATAAATCACTCGTTGCAAGGTGAGAACCGAAGAAGTCGCAGGGGAATAGAATTTTATCCTCTTTTAAATAAGTCAACATCGTCTCGGGCCAGTGGACCCAGGGTGCAAAAATGAATTGTAATGTGCGATTCCCAAGGGATAATGTGCCATCGTCCTCAACTTCAATGAATTTATCTTCAGGTATTAAGAGCAAGTCCATAAGCATACCCTTGCATTTTGCATTTGTCACTACCTTTGCCATCGGGAATTCTTTCAGGACCATCGGGATTCCGCCTGAGTGGTCCTGTTCGGCATGATGGGAAATCACATAATCAATTTTTTGAATATTTAGTTTTTTCAGGTTTTCAATCAACTCACTTTCTTTTGTCGGGTCAACCGCATCAATGAGGGCGGTTTTCTCACTGCCGATGATTAAATAAGAGTTATAACTCGTGCCGTCGGGCAATGGAATCAACTCATCAAAAAGTCTCCTGTCCCAGTGATTGCACCCAACTGCATAAATTTTATTCTTTATTTCTCTTATATGCATCAGGCCTCCTTAAAAATAGAAAAATTAAATTATTTACTCTCTTCAATGTATGTTGTTGCGGTTTTCGGCACTTTAAGTTTTAGTTCTTTATGGTAATAATCATAGGTGAGAGGTTCGGCATTTTCATCAATAACTTCAGCATCTACAACTCTACCCACGAATAAGGTATGAGTTCCACAATCAATGGAATCAACGACCTCACATTCTATATAGCCAATAGTATTTTCAAGGATTAATGGTGCGCCTGTCTTTCCTATCTTATGGTTAACATTTTTGAACTTATCAATTTCCCTACCTGACCTGAACCCAAACTGTCCAATAAATTTTGGGGGTGTATTCTTAGTGAGGATTGTTACAGAAAAGACCTTGCTTTCTTTAATGAACTCATAAGTGAGATTATTCTTATTGATTGAAACCCCAATTTGCGGAGGTTCGGCAGTTAGTTGAAAGACTGTGTTTGTTATCTGCCCATTTATTTTATCACCCTTTTTAGAACTTACTATGTAAATGCCGTAAGAAACCTTGTGTAGTGTTCTGATATTCATAAGACTTTTTTTAATTTCTTTATAAGTTCTTCTTTGGGGACTACTCCAACTACCTCATCTACAACCTTCCCGCCTTTAAATATCTTTATATTGGGGATAGACATAATATTGTATTCAGCAGTTTTTTGTGGATTTTCATCCACATTTAATTTGGCAACTTTCATTTTTCCTTGGAACTCTTCAGCAATTTCATCAATAACAGGTGCAATCATTCTACAGGGTCCACACCATGGAGCCCAGAAATCAACCAATACCGGTATGTCAGCATTTTTGACTTCCGGATCAAAATTTTTGTCATTTAAATGTATTACCGGCACATTGCCTCCTTAAAAAATAGTTAATGGGTTAGGGTTGGGAAGCTGGATTGGTTAAATGACAATTGGATGAATAATTAAATTTTACCAGCATCTAAACCCCTAACCCTCAGACAATATTTTTAGAAAATCTGCTCCACTGCCTTTACTTCTGGTATTGCATCTTTCAACCGTTTTTCAATAGCCATCTTCAATGTCAACATACTCATAGGACAGCCACCACAGGCACCAGTCAACCTTACCTTTACTATACCATCGTCACCAACCTCTACAAGTTCCACATCACCACCATCCATCTGCAGATTTGGCCTTATTTCTGCAAGGATTTTTTCAATCTTTTCTTTCATTATATACCCCCTTTATAATTTGACATACCAAATTTAGATTAAAAATGTTAAATAAAGTTTATTATCTTTTACATATAATCATAGCCAATAATAATGTGATGTCAAGGTTGACATAATATGAA
>CBFGJP010000080.1:4380-10951 GCA_965649105.1 Caldifarciminota bacterium | reverse complement strand
GAGTTTGTAAGGTTTGTTTGAACACTGCAGCACCGAAACAGAAAAATATCGTACCAGATTTTAGTCGCAGGCCTCAGCCTGCGTATGGTCTTTTCCATGAATTTGGAGTCAAGCAAGTTCGACCACTACAAATGTTTTAAATATAGTGGCAAATTTTACTCTGCAAGACCGTAGCGCAAACCTTCAAGGCCTGCCTTGAATCCTGACCTGTCGGTAGGACAGGGTTATTTCACCGTTTGCAATATTGTTAACGCGACTGGAAGTCGCTCCTACGAACACTATCTTACACATATACTGTACAACCAATAGGCTTCTCGCCCCGCTAAAAAGCAAAATCAATTTTAATCCTGAAATATTTGCCAATATTTAATATCCTATCCTTTATCGTTTTCTCATAAAGAATTTTGTTGCGGTAATAAAATTCATAGTTTTTTATCTTTTCCGGAAATCTTTCCCTCACGATCCTTAGCACATTGTGCCAGACCTTGGGATAGGGATTTAATGAATCAAATGTGATATTCTGAGCACCGGATTCTTCGGCAGATTTTATCAACCTTTTAATTTCTTCATTTGAATCGGTAATATAGGGCAGGATAGGGGCGATAAAGACCCAGGTTGAAATTTTATTTTCTGATAATTTTTTAAGTGCCCTTAATCTTTCAGAAACTGGTGAAGAGTTCGGTTCAAAGAGGTTTTTTATATCAGAATTCAAGGTCGTTATTGTAAACCCAACTTCAATCTCTTTAATCTTCATCAATAAATCCAGATCGCGCAGGATGAGTGATGATTTTGTGAGAATTGAAACAGAGTGCTGAAAATATCTCAAAACTTCAAGACATTTTTTCGTTATTTGATACCTCTCTTCAACCGGTTGATATGCATCACAGACCGTGCCGATAGAGATGTGACTTTTTGCTTTTAGTTGTCTTAGCTGTCTCTGTAGAACTTCTGGTGCATTAATCTTAATATCAACAAATTCTCCCCATTCTTCATTATGTTCGGTGAATCTTTTCATAAATACTGCGTAGCAATAAGCACATTTATGCTCACACCCTGTATAGGGGTTCAATGCAAAATCAATGCCAGGTATTCCTGATTTATTTAAAATTGATTTGCAGGTTATCTCGCGATAGGTTATCATCCTTTGCTCGTTGGTTGACTTAATTGAACATTATAGTTATTTCTGTATCACTGTCAAGAAGCATTATAATTAATGTCTTGACAACCATTAAATTAAAATTATAATCCTTATACATGAAGATTCTATTATGGACCATTTTGGCAGCGTGTTTAGTCATTAATTCATATGGAATTGCCCAGCCTGATACGAATTTTAAATCTATCCATCAATTGCAATCTGAAGAGCACAAAAAAGATACAACAGATTATTTGAAACAGAATGATACCGCACCAAACAATCCTTTAGGAATGTTAAACAAAAAACAACCAGTGCAAACAATTATCAATTTTTCGCTGGTGGTTTTTTTAATGGTCGTGTTGATAATTGCGCTGGGTATTTTCTTGATTGCACGTAGAATTTATAGAACAAAAATATAAATCAGGAGGTGCAGAATGCTGATTTCACTTATTTGTAGTGTTTATCTCTTTAATTTTGTTGATTTTTCTTCAATCCATGAAGTAGAATACAAGAGACATTTGAGCGAGGCAGAATGGACCTTGGTCTCTTCAACAAAATTACCTTATGTGGAACTTGAACCTGGTATAACAGGTATGTTGAAAAATTACTATGGCTATCTCCCCTACTGGATTGATACCACTTATTACCAGTACTTTCAGATTGAATTGCTCACACATATATCTTATTTCTCTGTTGATATTGACCCTCCAACTGGCAATTTGGGAAGCATACCCAATTCATCAAGATTTTATAAAATCCGTGACTACGCCCATCCACGCGGTGTAAGGATTCATATGACATTCACGGTCTTTGGTAGTACAAATGTTACAAATTTTTTGAACAATGCTACAGCCCGAACTAATGCAGTAAACAATATCCGAAATTTTATGACGAACTATGGGTGTGATGGAGCAAATATTGATTTTGAATTTGTGACGAGTACGGTGAGGGATAGTTTTAATAGATTTATAAATGACCTTGCTTATGCATTATGGAACCATCCAAATGGTAGAAAAGAATTGTATATGGCAACACCAGCAGTTCCTGAATGGTATCCTGGCTATGATTATTCCTATCTCAGTTCACACTCTGATGGTTTATTCATTATGGCTTATGACTATCACTGGAGTGGTTCAAGTGTTGCGGGTCCTGTATCACCCTGTGTCCCTTCTTCATTCTGGGGGCAGTATTGTGTGGCAAAATCAATCGGCAGTTATAAGGTATATGGTGTCCCTGGTTCTAAAATTATTCTCGGTCTGCCCTATTATGGATACGACTGGCCCACGACCTCAGGAGATATTGGTAGTTCCACAACCGGCACTGGTTCTGCAGTGATTTACTACTATGCATTCCAGAATGCAAATACCTATGGCAGACTCTGGGATAATTATTCACAGACACCCTGGTACCGTTATAACTCTGGTGGCTGGCATCAATGCTGGTATGATGATTCGGTCTCACTGGATATAAAATTTGGAATGGTGAATGATTCCATACTACAGGGTGCAGGTTGCTGGGCATTAGGTTATGATAGAAGTTATAACCATATCTGGAATGCAATCAGGCGAAGATTCTGGATTGAACCACCATCAAGGCACTGGACGGTCCAAGTGAATATTGATAGCCTAAATGTACGGGATGGTCCTGGGACAAATTACAGAATAATCACGGAGGCAAGACTCGGCACTAAATTTGTATCATTTGATTATTACTATAATCAAGGTGTTTACTGGTACAAAGTATATTTCCCATCAGCAAGTGGTCCTTACTATGCCTGGATGTCCGGTGGTGATGGAACAAATTCACAGTATATGAAAGGAACGACCCGAAATACAATTCTGAGAATAAATACCAGCTTAGCCAATGTCCGTGATGGTCCGGGTGCATCATATCCCATAATCACCCAGGTTGCGAATGGTCAGGTCTTTGTAGCAGACTCATTTTCAGGTAACTGGGCAAGGATTTATCTGCAATTGACAAACCAGCCAAAAGGATGGGTATATACTCCATACACAATAATAAATAATCCCGAGGATTACAATACCTATAATTGTAGCATCCAGAATTTAACATATCCTTCCAGCATGAATGCACTTGATACATTCACAGTTACGATGCATATTCAGAATACTGGCTATGGTCCATTTGATACCCTTGTCTATCTAAAAGGAACAGGCAGGAGTCCATTCTATTATCCAACATCCTGGAAAGATACAACCCGTGCAAGACTAACCGGATTCTGGGGTTTGCCCGGACAGGTCTTTTATAACTATGCAAAATTCAGGGCACCGAATGTGCAGAATCAGACAACGATTGCAGATACATTTAGATTTGAAAGAAACGGAGTTTTATTCGGTCCACAGATAATTGTGAGTGTTCTTGTCAATCCAGTGGGAATTAAAGAGAGAACAATTCCGCATTTCGCAATCCGAAATCCGAAATTAGAAGTCTATCCAAATCCATTCACAAATCACTGTGTGATTAAATTCCAAATCCCAAATCCCAAAGACCAAACAAATCCCGATTCTCAAATCCCAAACCAATCCGAAATTCGCAATCCGAAATCCGAAATTTCACTACGGGTCTACGATGTTTCAGGAAGGCTGGTCAGGAATTTTTCTCGGTTCACGGTCAACGGTGAACGGTCAACGGTTACCTGGTCTGGTGATGATGATTATGGCCAAAATGTGCCTAACGGGATCTATTTTGTAGTATTAAAATACAACGGCTTGACTTTTTTTAAAAAAGTAGTAAAATTAGAAAGATAATAGAGGAAGTATTATGTTTACAAGATTATCCTGTTTATATCTTTTGGTTGTAACTCTTTTTCACGGTTCAGTACTGCCGGCAAATATTGATAAGGCAAAAATAGATGCTGATGATAATGTAGTATCCGGTCCTCATCATCAATTCACACCAATGCTTAATATTGTCGTTGCAGATTCAGGGAGTGAATATTCAATGTGGACCCAACAGCAGGAATGCCTGGCATATAATCCTACTGATGAATATCTTCAATTTGTCTGCAGAAATTTTGTGGTTGGCAACAATCTTGATGTCTGGCAGAACGATAAAACATTCAGCAGTGCGTGGGCCGATGAGAATGTATATACAGCACAGATGGGTGGTGCAAGGTATCCACATTCAATTGCCTCAGTTGATGGGCAGGGACCCCATATCTCTGCACCAGTGCTCATATCTGGTGCCTGGGGAGGAATGATGGGACAGTATGAGAGTGGCGGCTGGTTTTCATCATTATGGGATAATCCGGTTGACCTCTCAGGCAATGTAGGAACACATAAAAACGATGGACACCAATTGCCCAATGGAAATATTTTATTTATCGGAGTTACGGGAAGCTATGACATTCTCTACAGGACCTATAACACAAATCTGAGCCAGCAACTTGCCAGTGGTGTTGTGGCGCCAGCAACATCCTATTTCTGGGGATTTGATGTGAATGGTGGTATTGGCTATGTCTTCTGGTATGATGCCAATCTTAATGTCTACTACAAGACCACTACTGATGGTATAAATTGGAGTGCTGCCCAGACCTATAATTTAATCTGGCCTCAACCATTTACGAATAATCTATTCTACTGGTGCCAGATGGCAGTGACTGATGTTGGTAATCCGATTTTAGTATTTGATATTATTGATGGTTCTGATAATGAGTATCCCTATGTTGGAAAGATCTATGTCTCTACCGCTTCTGGTCAGCCCTGTACTGAGGTTAGTGTTACTACAGCAGGTGCAGAGAATTTCTATCCAACGATTGCGACGGGTGGAAATTATGTAGTTGCCTTGTTTGGAAAGGTGCGCAGTGGGACTGGACAGTATACATTCTGGGATGTTTATTATAATTATTCTCTGGACAATGGCCTGACCTGGCATACCCCGATACATTTGACTAACAACATTACCGACCATAATAATTGCCTGTGGCAGATTGCAAAGAGACTTGACCCAGGTGGTAATGGTCAATTTTTCTTTGTTTTTGGCTCAGCAATAACCGACCCGATGCTTGATTTATACTGGGATATAAATAATGGTGGGGTCCACTATGCCCGTTGGTATGTTGGACGGAATGATGTTATAGGGATTGCTGAAGGAAAAACTAAACTCAATTCATATAAATCTAATCTTTTAATAATGCCCAATCCTGCGAATAAAAGTACCTTGATTAAATTCAGCCTTGCCAAAGATGGTTATGTGCGGATTGATATGTATGATGCTATGGGCAGGATAATCAAAAATCTTACTGGAAATAATTATAAAAGTGGATGTCATACATTAGAGTTTAATCTGGAATCAGAGAAAGGTATTTCTGATGGCGTTTATTTCATCCGGATGAAGACCGATGATTATCAGGCAGTGGAGAAATTAATCATCAGGGAATAGATAAGCTGGGGTGGGCTGTCTTTTGGGACAGCCCCACCCCAAGAGGTCTAATTATGAGAAATTTAATTCTTCTCTATATTGCTACCTTCTGTTTTGCTACAAGATTCCAGACAATATGGGAGAAATTAGAATCTTTACAGGAATACGGACGTTATACATTAGGCCATTGTGTTATCTGCGTCGGTGACATCAATGGAGATAGACTTACTGATTTTGTTATTTCCAGAAGTCCTAATGATGGACTTGATAGCACGGCGAGTAATTATGTTTATCTATTCTTAGGAAGTGCACACCTCAGCTCTGAACCATCACTGATTTTTGAACATCCAGTAAATACGGAGTGGGATGGTTTTGGCAGCTGGACTATGAATGGCCTCGGGGATATCAACGGTGACGGATATGATGACTTTGCCATCGTAGCAGGACACGCCATAACAGATACAATGCCCTGGGGTGATATTGCATACGGTGGTAAAGTCTATATCTATTTTGGCAGCCCATTTCCTGATACAATCCCGGAATTGATACTCCACGGCGATATAAAACCTTCTCCTCCTTTCTGGATAGGTGGTACCTTCGCTACCGCTGTTTGCGGTGCTGATGTAAATGGAGATGGTTACAAAGATATTATAATCGGTAGTTCTGATTATACCCCCACCTGGAACTGGTATGACCAGGTGCGTGGGCGAGTGTATATCTATTATGGTGGACTATCAATTGATACAATCCCGGATATCATTATCACTGGCGGCAATTATTGGGCACCCTTTCCAGCCCGCTATGAGCAACTCGGCTATGCTATGGATAACCTTGGTGATGTCAATGGTGATGGCTATGAAGATATCATTGTTGGTGCTCCGAACAATATGGAACGGGAGGCAGCTGCAGGCAAGGCCTATGTATTCCTTGGTGGCAATCCAATGGATACCATTCCGGACTGGTTTATATACGGCAATGATTTTCTGCAGCTTTTTGGCACAATTGTCTCCAATGCGGGTGATTTTAATGGCGATGGCTATAATGATATTCTAC
>CBFGJP010000080.1:0-4282 GCA_965649105.1 Caldifarciminota bacterium | reverse complement strand
TTGAGCAATTACAGTTTCTTTCCACATGGTCCCCGGGGTGTGTATATTTTTTACGGCGGGTCTACCCTGGATACAATTCCTGACTGGGGGCTTGATAATCAGGCCTGTGGTAGCCTTGACTGTATGGGTGATATAAACAAAGATGGCTATGCTGATATTGTCGTCGCCGACCAGACATATCCAATTGGAAATTATGGTGTGGGTAAGATTATGCTATTTTATGGTGGACCAAATGCAGATAGTATTCAAGACCTTGAATATGTGGGCACTGTGGGCTGGGAATATCACACAGGCTGGAATATAAGCAATGCTGGGGATGTCAATGGTGATGGAATGAATGAAATTATCTTCACTACCGATTACCCACCGATTGTGCCCTATCCTGATGTCTATGGCTGGGTAAGAGTAATGAAAATCACCGAAGCCGGTCTGCCTGATTCCATCACCTGCAAAGGTGGTGATAGATATATTTTAATTAAATGGAATGGCAAATTTGAAGAACATACCAGTCATTATCAGATATTGAAAAATACCCAGTCTGACACATCAGGCTGGTATCAATTACAGACCATCAATCCGAAAAATCCACCCTACTATAATATCCTTGATACTGCGGTTGAATTTTCAAAATCTTATTACTACTGGGTCAGGGCTTATGACAACTGGGGCAAATTTGACCATTATGGACCATTCAGTGCCGAGCCTGAGCCAATAATAATAGAGGAATTCAGTGGTTATCAGGACTTTGGCGGATTTGTCAACTTAAAATGGCAGATTTCAGGTGGTGATATTAGTGGTTATAATCTTTATCGCCAGATAAATAATACCCGGGAAAAGATTGCAACATTGGGTTGTGAGCGAAGTAGTTATAGTGATGTGACGACGGAAAAAGATATTAAATACTATCTTGGGATAGTGCAGGGTTCAAAAGAAGAGCGTTTGATTGGACCGGTGGTGCCTTCAGGGATAATCAGTATTATGCCGAATCCATTCCGTAATCTGGTTAAACTTGGTCTTCGTGCGGGTAAGTATGGAAGATACAGTCTTGAAATTTACAATGTTTTAGGGCAGAAAGTCAGAACCGTTTTCAGTGGTGAAAAAGAAGCAGGATTTTATGAAATTATCTGGGATGGTAAGGATGATCTAAATCGTCAGTTGCCTGCGGGAGTATATTTTATAACCTACCAGATGGGTGAATCAAAGGCAACCGCCAAGGTCGTGATGGTAAGATAAAGGAAAAAATTAATAAAATGATCATCGGCATTTTGTTACTGCCGATTTTAACAAAAGTTCTTTTGGCTTTTTCTATGCGGAGTTTGTAAGGTTTGTTTGAGCCTGCTCCGTTGACACCGGAGCGTAATAAATATAGTGTCATAATTTAGCGTCTATCGGCCACGCTGCCTGGCGGAGCTCATACAGAAGAATACAGTAGTCCGATTTGTCGGGCAGATGTTGGTTCAGGTTGTTTCAGCCAATAAGGCTGATAAAATTAGGAGGTTAAAATGAAAGGAATTAATTTAGCAATTATGATAATAATAGGCCTTTTCACCATAGTTTATGGTGATGAGGCACCTGCTGGAATATATGGTAGATGTTGGTACGTGGAAAACCAAGGAAACATTCTCGCACCGGCTTGTTCAGTTGACATTTATTGTAAAAATCTGACAACCGGACAGGTTTACACAGGTAATTCAAAGAAGAACTTTCCCGACGAGTATGTAGCACAACAGTCATACAGTGTTGACGTCTACATACCTGCCGGCAACGGCTATTACTATGCGGTAGCGGGCTACAAATGGAACTCAAGCGGTCCTTTTGCTGGTGCATGGAAGATAAACTACACAGGGTCATATTATTATCCTACACCAAATTGGTCTGCTGGGAGATGTGATATTCTCTTACGGAAAATACCTGGCACAGAACCACAGGGTGGTAATAGGTAAGGGTATACCCTTAGATACATTGGGTTGGGAGCCCTTGCAACTCCCAACCCAATGATGGATGAGGAGGATTTATGATATGGCTACTACTCTCATTATTTATGTCCTATGAGTACAAAGCAAGTTGGTTTGTGCGTGGACTTTATGGGTGGGATTTTGCTATAGAAGATACCTTGCTTTTTGCAACATCGGCTTATGGGGTTGATATTTTCAATGTTGTCGACGCTGCACATCCCACATTGATTTCAAGTATTATGACTCCTGGCTTGACCTTTGGTGTTGATGTTAATCACAACCTGCTGTGTATATGTGATGACTATGCAGGGGTTAGAATCTTTGATATAGGTAATCCTGCTTTGCCTATGGAATTAGGACACCTTGATAGCCCTGGTTTAGCAACAATGATTGTCATCAGAGATACAATTGCATATCTTGCTGACGATTGGTGCGGTCTACGCATTATTAACATCAGCGATCCTTCCAGTCCAGTAGAAATCGGTTCTTATGATACGCCTGGTAGGGCAATCTGGTTGGATGTTGCCGACACACTTGTCTACCTCAGTGATGATTACAAGGGGCTTGTAATTCTGAATGTCCGGGATCCAACAAATCCTCAAGTTGTAGGAAATTGGATAAATCCTAATCTTTCATATGTCTGGACTGTGGATGTTATAGATACACTACTCTATGTGAGTGGTGAGTATTTGGTTGTGCCCCAATTAAAACACTTTTTTGTATTGAATGTCTCCAATCCAGCAACGCCTATTTATATCTCTGGTGTTTCCCTTCCCGAACCACCTTTTGGCTTTATGATTCTTGACACTATTGCATTCGTTTGCGACCAGTCTTCAGGGGTAAGAGTCATAAATATTGCCAATCCCTTAAATATGTATGAGATAACTCATATCCCCGGATTTCATTACTACAATCCGACTGGTTCCGATTCTCTGCTATTTACTGCTTATTCATCTTATGGCACACTGAATGACAATTGCATTAAAATATATAATGTGTCAAAACCTGATAGTATCGCTCCAATCGGTCAGTACTTCCCCGGACCTTTTATACTCGATGTTGCCTTGGATGGTAACACTCTTTTTCTCCTTGCCACAAAAGAATATACTCAAGTTATGGCTTTTAACTGTACCGAACCAGAATCAATTCTTCTCATTGATAGTCTCACGCTAATTCCTGTGAGTTCATTTGGATATTTATATTATGACCACCCTTATATCTTTGTCGGACACGGAGGCCACTGGTCAATAGTGGAATTTATAAATAATTCGCTCCAGTTCCGTTCCACTGTAAATACTCCAGCGGAAATTCTTGTGAGAAACAATAACTACTTATTTACAGGTAATGGGTCTTCTGATTTTGGTTTTAGAGCATACGACATATCAAATCCTTTTTCACCCCAAATTATTGATTCTCTACCCATAAGATGCAGGGATATTGTAATTATCGGACCATATGCTTATGCAATCTTTAGTGAGCTACTATATGTCATAAAAATTGAAGACCCTCATAATCTTTCTGTAATTTGTAGTTTAAATACCGGACACGATAGCAAGAAAATAGTAAAATGCCAATCTTATTTGATTATTGGAAACCAAGATTGGTGTCTCCAAATTGTGGACATCTCTCAACCTACCAATCCGCAAATAGTCAATGTTATCAGCACACCTTATTCAGAGAATTATGACCTTGTAATGAATGATTCGCTATTGTTTGTGGCGTCCCGTGTTAATGTGGGTATCCATTTCTATAATATCACAAATCCAGTAATGCCGATCTTAGTAGACAGTTGCGATACACCTGCTTTTGCTTGTAATATTGCAGTTGGTCACGATTATTTATTCGTGGCAGATTGGCTGTGCCTCGGTTTAATTAAAGGTCTCTCTCCCGGAATAGCAGAACATAATGGAAGCGCTACAATAAAGATACACAAAATTTATCCGAATCCATTTTCTGATTGTTTGAATATCGAAATGATATCACCACAAGAACAGAATTATGGTGTTATTATATACGACGTATTAGGAAGATTAGTTAGAAATATCAATGAGATTTCAATTGGGGCCATACCCCACATAATTTGGGATGGTAGAGATGAAGCACAAAGACCAGTGCCTCCTGGCGTTTACTTTATTCAAATCATAAATACTGAAAATAGAAAAACAAAAATCAACAAGGTTGTTAAGATAAATTAAAATGTCCGAATTGATTGATATATTCTTTTTGCAGAGTTTGTAAGGTTTGTTTGAACACTGCAGCACCGAAACAGAAAAATATCGTACCAGATTTTAGTCGCAGGCCTCAGCCTGCGTATGGTCTTTTCCATG
>CBFGJP010000079.1:0-11310 GCA_965649105.1 Caldifarciminota bacterium | reverse complement strand
ACAAATGAACTGCCACCGATAAATTCTCTAAGGATGGAATTTGAAGGAACATCCCGGTCATTTAAATCATAAAAAAATGCAAAATAATCAAGGAGTCTTTTTGCCTCAGGATAAAAAGGGTCTTTTCTCTCTACTTTTTTAAGAAGTGGCACACAATATTTTTTCAATACCGCTGATTCGTATATAAGTGCCGAATTAAACATCTCATCTGCCTCTTCCTGGAATGGATAAATATTCTGTTCCTCACCAGCCCTCACCCTTCCCCATTGTGTCAAGACACCCTGGACTGTATAACCGCGATAATGTGTATCACGGACAATCCTGCGCATCATTCTTGTGTCAGTCGTTGAAATACGATTATGGTCGTCAATATTTAATTGTGTCAGGGCGCTTATATATATCTTGAATTTGATATTTTTAGGAATGAGCGGCGTCAATTCCTCGTTCAAACAGTGTATCCCTTCAACCATTACAATCCCGTTTCGGGGCAACTTTACCATCTTTCCTTTTTCACGCCTGCCTTTTATGAAATTGAATTTTGGCAATAGGACCTTTTCGCCTTTTATGATAGCGAGTAAATGCCTGTTTAAAAGATGGATATCCACGGCCTTGATTGATTCAAAATCAAGTCTGCCGAATTTATCTTTTGGAGTTTTACTATGGGACAAAAAATAATCATCGGTTGAAATCAAAATCGGTCGGAAACCATTTACCATCAACTGCACCGCAAGCCTTTTTGTAAATGTTGTCTTCCCTGCACTGCTTGGACCCGCGATCAATATTACCCGCCGCCTCTCTGATGTGATACGATCCGCTATATAAACAATCTTTTTTTCATGGAGTGCCTCTGCGACCCTTATGATATCGGAACCCTGTCCCTTCTTTATCGCAATGTTCAAATCCGCAATGTCGGTAATACCAAGAATTTGAACCCACTTCAGATATTCACTGAAAATCCTTGCTAATTTTGGCTGGGGTATATAGGGCGGAAGGGAATCAAGATTACGCCAGTTGGGGAATACAATAATGAAGCCAGGCGGAAAATTGGTAAGATAAAATTTATCCACCATTTTTGTCCTTTCAAAAGGTGGATTGGGATAAAAATCAAAATACTTATCAAGTTTAAAAATTGTAATCTTTGCCACATTCACATTCTTCAAAAGCCGGACCTTATCTTTTTGCCCCTGCCTTGCAAATAATCTTATTGCATCCCGACAGGGCAAAGAAATTCTCTGAATTGGTAAATCAGCCCTGATTATTTCACGCATCTTTAAGTCAATCGCCATCAAATCCTTATCAATCAATTTTCTATTAAGCAGGCAGTAAAATCCCTGGCTCATTGAATGTTCAATCCGCAGACTGGAATCAGGAAACAATTTTTTTATCGCCACAAAAAGAATGAAAGAAAGGGTGGACTGATAACGCCGCCACTGGTTCAGACAATTAATCTCGTCAATACACTTCTTTTGATTATCCATTCTTCATCTCCTTGGACCAAATATCGCTGTTCCAATACGAATCATATTTGTGCCCTCCTCTATTGCGACCTCAAAATCAGAAGTCATTCCCATTGATAAAATGGGAAATTCCTGGTCGTAAGCCTGGGCGAGTTCATCGCGTAAATCGTGGAGTAATCTGAACGCAGGTCTTGAGGCCTCAGGCTCAGTGACTGCCCAGCCCGGGCCAATGGTCATCAATCCCTGGATTCTAATTTTTTTAAAAGTCTTTAATGAATCATAAAAATTAAATAGATCTTCCGGTTTTATGCCATACTTTGTGGGTTCTTTTGATGTATTCACCTCAATAAGACAATCAACAGGTTCCAATGCTTTTCTTTCAATCTCTTCCGCGAGTCTCAACGAATCAAGGCTGTGGATAAGGCTAAATATCTTCAAGGCATCCTTGACTTTATTTGTCTGGAGATGCCCGACCATATGCCATTTTACCTTATTACCGATGATAGCAAATTTCTCTTTCGCCTCCTGGACACGATTCTCACCAATGATTTCAATCCCGCTATCAATCGCCTTTTGAATAATATCGGGTGGAACAGTCTTTGTCACAGCAACAATTGTTATTTCTTCAGGTCTTCTGCCTACACTCTCTGCTGCCTGCTTTATCCTCTCTTTGAGCCGGGCAATATTCTCTTTTATTTCCATAGCCAATTATACAAAAACAATTAAAAATGTCAATTCCCGTTTCCATATTGACCTATAACTATTTCTGGATATAATCATTTATGCTATTGTTATTATTATTATTCCAAATAGATGATGGTCTTTTGACCGTAAAGGCAGACAAGGATGGACTGCCTGTATATGTTGAGGATGATTATATTGGCAATACCCCGATAATAAAATACCCGCTAAAGCCCGGTGAATATAACATAGGATTCTTTCCCCAGGATTCAATAGAAACTGCATCTTATCAATTTAAAAGCGGCGATCTCGGGGCATTATGGCGTATTGCTAAATTTGGCGAAGGTATTGTAAAAGTAAGAATTGAATCGAACAAAGAGACCATTGTGGAATTAAACCATAAAGCGGTTAGTACAGCACCAGGCAAGGCAAAGGCAAAGGTCTTCAGTTGTTTGGGCGGAGTGTTTTTGTTAGGTGTCCTTGCCACCCTCGGTTTTCAAGCAATATTTTAGGAATAGGCAATTCATTGCCGTGTGAAATAGGGAATTTATTCCCCTGAAATTCCTGCACCTAAAGTCGCTACTCCAAACAGAAGCGGGGACTTCAGTCTCGTATCAATCAAGCTTCACAAATATATCTACAAGATTTCCCTCTTTGTCAAAAATCCGATGTTCACTCTTATAGATAACCTCACTCTTCCCTTCATCATCCACCTTTAAATCAATCCTTCCCCGCTTACAGGAAAAACAGAAAGGGAATAGGTACTCCCAGGTCTTATTCGTCTTTAAATCAATAAAATAGATATAGTCCCAGAGTTTATAATTATAAGGCTTCTTTGCCTGGAATAAGATATACCTTCCGTTGGGTGAAAATGCGTAATTTATTACATTTGTCCATTCCTTCAAATCTATCCTTCTTTTTATCTGATTATCTTTGATTATCTCCATAACCGGGGATTCACCCAATCGTTTAGTAGTAAAGATGATAATTCTATCTCTATCTAATTTTGTCAATTCAAAACAAAACTTACGCCTGCCGGCTTCAATCCTTTCCCAGATTTTTTTTCTCTGTGCATTATAAAGTGCCAATTTAGTAAAGACACTATCCTTCTGCGGAAAGTCCCTCTCTTCATAAAAAAGGAATCCCTTATTGTCCGGAAGGACCAATGCCTTTTCTTTATAATAACCACCTTCTATCTCCTTGCTATCATTTAATATCCATTCATAGACAAGGCTATCCTTACTGTAAAATTTCAGTGTATCCCCGGATTGAAAAACTAATGTGTTTGTAAAAGCCAATCCACCCAAAAGCAGAGCGGACCAAATCCCAATCCGCCACGCAGATTGGCGGACCAAACAAATTCCAATGAATAAATACCTTCTAATACTGTGTTTAAAATCCATTGTTAGTACCCCTGATATCCTTATTCACATAAAATCTTAGTGCCTTAATCGTCTTTGATTTCTTCAGTCGTTGTCTATATGGGTCCACAGCCAGCCTCAATGTCTCAAACTCTTCTGTATCAATAGACTTTACACCAAGTTTTTCAAGAATCTTGCTATCTATCCAGATAAATGTTGCCCCAGTATCAACAAGAATTCTTTTCTTGTATTCCTTCCCATTTGCCCTTAAAATAATTCCCGCAAATGTCTCACCCATTTTTAAACCATTAATGACCCTTTATAACCCCTTATTCCCCTTTTGATTACGGTGCTGTCAGCGTAAATTTTGCATCTAAATATGCCCCATCGGTATCGGTGGCGCGGACCAGAACCTCAAATGAATTGACATCTCCGGCATTTCCAGAAATCACACCTGTATTCTTATCAATCTTAACACCTTCAGGCGCAGAGAGTAGTTCAAATCTTAATGCATCACCATCAGGGTCAATTATCGGTACCTTATAGTATAAATCTTGAGGGCTTGCAATGACTGAATCAACGCGTGTGCTGAAGACCGGTGGTGAATTGGCAATTTCCAGTTCAACCATAAATGGCTCAGATTTAAATTGTCCATCAAATGCCACCACACCAGCGGTAATTCTATCATTCTTTCTAAGTTTTAGTTTTGTAAGGTCAAGGACACTTGAAGAGTCACGAATCTTTTCATCATTTAACATCCAGTAGACAAATATCTGAAGTGAATCTCCGTCAGGGTCTTCAGCATTTGTTGAAACAATAATCCGCGGGGTGTGCACGAATAAAGACTCAGGAATGATTTGCAAAGATATTATTCTTGGTGGTAATCCACCAAGGGTAACTGCCCGGCTACGGACTGCCTTTCCCCATTCTTTGCCATCAAAAGGCGAAACCTCAGCAAAAATCTTATCACCCCTTTTTGCTTCGTCATATTTAAACGACATCCCTTCGCCTATTTCTCTATCATTTACAAACCATTTCACTTTGTAAGTCAATGGGTCACCTTCTTTGTCAAGTGCAGAGATTCTGACACTAATTTCAGACCCAATCGTTGGGTTCAAAGGAAGCAGTGTGACCTCAGTAATCTCCGGGGGTGTATTTCCGGCCGTGCCCTCTTTTTTACCACCACAGCTATCAATAAACAGCATCAATAAAACCAATATAACCAATGCAACTATGTTTATTCTATTATTTTTCAATTTGACCTCCGTGGTACTTTGGATATTTTATTCAGAATTTTAATTAAGTCAATAAAAAGGTCAGGTTAGGCGTTTATTAATAATCAAACACAAAGCCAGAACCTGACCTTTTATTCTATTCTTTTTCTTCCACTAATCTACCGTTTACGATTTTGTAATATTTGTGAATTTTTATATAGGTATTGGCAATAACATTTCTATCTGCCTTTTCGTGTGGCAAACCCTGTCCATCAGGCATTACGAGTGAAGCAGTAAATGGAAATTTGACACTATTGACATCTACCGCCTGATTATTCTGATTTATGTACTTGCCCAAGGATAAGCCGGGTACATAGACTTTCAGATTATCGACGAGAATTAATGTATCACCTTTGGCATCTATAGCCATACCAAGCCAGATCTCTTCGGCGATTAGTGGCAGAAAGAATATTATTAAAATAAGCACTAATCTCTTCATTTTAGCCCCCTTATCTACCTTTCCAGAGAATTACACCCGGTTTAACTGCGGTTGGTAAGCCAGTTTCCTGTTGAACAATTCCACCATAAGTCTGAATAAAGACCTTGGTCTGGTCTGCAGTCACATAGAGTGCAGGTTCTGAAGGCATACCCGGACCTATACTCGTAAAAAGTCTGTGTGCACCGAGTGTATCACCCAAATATGACTCAGGGTGTGCGGTCCCTGTTCTATAGAACATTGCATATAGATTACCTAAACCACCGTAAGAGCATATATCACCGGTTGGCACAAATGTAGTAAACAACACAGCACCACCAAATACCAATGCCGGGGTCAAACATCTTTCACCGCCGCGCTCGAAATATCTGTACCATCCGTTTGTAGCATATACATCATCCATAAATTCTTCAAAGGATTTAACAATTCCACCGATATGTGCATCGCCCAATGTATCAATCCACACATTAGTCACATTATACATTGATGCAAGGGTAAATGTGCTTACAGTATCTTCCTTAATGCCTACAAATATCTGTTTAGTAATTGTATCTGCCTCATCAACATCCGAGAAAAATCTTCCTGAACCAAAATACACCCAGAGTCGGTTGAACTCATCTATGGTAACATTACCTTCAGCAATCATTGGACGCTTAAGGTTTTCAGTAACTGCAGATAACAACCATTGATCCGGATCAATGCTTTCTCTGGTTTTTATACGGTATATCTTACCACCCCAGCCACCAGGTGCAGTGTTATCACGGAAACAATCAGCAAAGTAGATTAAATCAACTGAATAGTTCTGATCCCAGTCAATACCAAAGATGTTGGCAACAAAGGAATTTGCGTCAGGAACGGTGAAGATTCTTTCAATTGCACCGGTTGCAAGGTCGAGTACATAAATCCGGGCATTTTGATTTGACTCACCGGCACAGTTAAACGGCCCTGAGGCAAAAAGCATAAACCATCTTTCAGTATGTGAATCTTTTACCTTAATTGCCGTAGGATAGGTTAGCGTATATTTTAGATTAGGATGTGTGAATTCCCACATAGGATTAGGATTCAGTGGATCGGAAACATCAATCAGAGCATAAGCAGAGTTTAAAGTGTCGTTAGCAGTTCTGATTTCTCCACCACCAAGTCTCATACCAACAGTAAGAACTGTTCCCCATCCCTGCGGATGAACGGCATCGGGCGTAAATATTTGCACATCCGTTGGATAAGGTGTTAGATCAACATAATATATATGGCAGTAATGGGGATTGGGGAGCCATTTCAAATGCGCAAGGAGATTATAAGGAATATGTGTCCAGAGTTCCTGTCCTAATGCGTATGCACCAAGTGGGTCCTGATAACCAACTTTGAATGGGTCAGGGTCAGTAACATCCCGGTAATAACCTGCATTGAATGCGTGTAACATCCCATCATTTGCACCAACATAAACAACTGGCCTTCGTAAAGATTCTGCATTCCAGAAATCTTGATATGTGACATCTCCATAAAGATAGTCATATCTTTCCATTGGTCTTGCTACAACTGTTGCAGAAGAATTTATGATATCACCAATCTTCCATACTTTACCACCAGTTGTTCTACTTCTCAGATTAGAATAATCTGACCCCCTGATATATCTAATCACCGTATCCGCAGCTACATCTGTGGGCAAACCAAGGTGTGGTCTGAAAACTGATGCATTAGCAGGAATAAAATCTAAATATTCTCCTGCGTCAACAATTCCGTTCTTATTAGCATCAACAAATGCTTTTATTATTCGATCATCTGGTAGTGCATTCCATAACCATTTTCCACCATCCCAAACTGGTTTTAATTCATCAAGACTGACTTCTTCCTTAAAAACAAGTGAGTCGCCATTCCCATTCACATCCTGATAGCGCTTTACCCTTACATCCCCACCACCAGGAGCACTTGGATCAAATTCCACTCTTACCACATAATCATTCTTTAAATGGAGATAGTGGTCATTATTATTATCTTCCCTTAATAACCCGAATTTGTCAACCCAGAGCGAATAGATTGAACCGGTCCAATCCAGGAGTTCACCAGAGGCAAATTGCCTTCTTGGATAGAATTGTGCCTGGGTTGCAAGCCCTGCCCCTTTTGTTCCGGCACTCACAACCGCAGCTGCTGATGCAGAAGAAACCTTGGCAAGCATATCCATAATCGCCTTCATTATTGCCTCTTCAAGTTCATAGCCATTTTCCGCCTGGAAATAATTATCAGGAATTCCATCTCCATTTTTGTCATACTCGTTCGGCAAATCAGGTATCTTGTTTCCGTTAATATCATCAAAGCCACCTGTCTTTGCTGCATCCTTTAGCAGATTGATTGCCTGTGGGATATTTCCAAATGCGTATACAACATAAAGACCAATTGATTGGTCATCTGCAAGTGATCTACTACCCCATCCGGTATCTGGTCTTAAATCATTAACATGTCCATAAAGGGCAACATCGTCGAGATAATCAGAACCATTATAAGGAAGAGTTGGGTTGATGCCATCCCAGTAATTCTGAAGATTTGTGCAGTTAGGCATATTTGCATCTGAATTTGGTATTTCTAAGTCCTGCGTTGACTCACCATCAGTAATCATCAAAACAAAACTCCTTCTGCAGGGAACCATCTGGTGTGTGTACTTATCATAATAGGGATCGTGAAGACCGCCAGGATTTCTGGTATAATCTGAATTATAATAATAAGGAGATGCCTGTGAAAAGTAATGAAGAATTTCAAAATAGTTTTCTGCCAGGGGGGTCCAGGTATTACAGACCATCTCATTCACATGGTTTCTTAAATCAATGATATCCGGATCACCAAGGTAATCCCTGATGTGTCCACCACGGTCATAATTATAATGCCACAAGCCAAATAGTGGCGCATCATCATCCCAGTGCCGATTGTCATCTTTATCACCAATCTGGTCAAGGACGCCTCGGTATTCTATTTCAGGGATATCCACCTCAACCGTTACATTATCCAATGTTGCGTTGATTGGTGGATTACTACCAACTTTTGTCACAGTTAATTTCGTGGCGTTAGCCTGGTGGGAAATTGAAAAGATGTTGTAGTTATTTACATCCCGTCGGTAGTATTTAGTCCAGCTATACCTACCTTCGCTAACTAGTCGTGCAACATTACCAAGCACATTACCCTTACCTCCGGTAAGCACTTTTTTTGCCACATCCGCCCGGGAGTGTGTTGCCCAGTTTAAAATTCTTCCCGGCCAGGGACCGCTGGGGTCAGAGACGAATCTGTTAACTTGCCACCGGTAATTTGAATCCGGCTTGAAGTATCCGTAATACTTTATTGTATCAGTCATATATATTGTGTTTGAGCTATATGCCTGATCAAACATACTGCCAGAATTATCGAGAGAAATCAAAATGTTTGGCGGTACCACAGTGGTGACAAACGGAGGTGCGCAACAATAGGGTGCCATTTCCTGGGCAAATAAAACACCTCCAAACAATATTATCAATATTGTAAAGTATCTCATTTTGACCTCCTTACCTTGTTTCTACATACCTTTGAACCACATCAATTGCAGTCTTTTCACCATTTCTACCAATTGCTTGGGCATAGATGTGATAAAGTTTGTAGGTTCTGATGCCCACTGCAGCACCAAGTGATGCACCAATTCCCCGGTATGCCCGGGCAAATTTCTGTGCCTCGCCTGGTGGTGCTACTGCTTTATCAGTAACCCTGGCTACGCTTAGACTACAAACATAAGCAGAAATAATATTCAACTCTTCATCCTGAATCGGACCAACGGTCAAATCTCTATTCATTTTCTGTGCATGGGATCTTCCAATCTCAATTATTGCCTCTGCTGCCTCAAGTGTATTCTCTGCCCTTATCTGTCCGCCTGTTACTGCAAGCCCTCGGGTAACAAGATATATCCCGAGCGCACCAATTATAAAAATTACTATTAAACTTCCAATTGCTACAAGCAGAGCAATACCCTTGCTATTTTTTGTCTGACATATTCTTTTCATTGATTCCTCCTCAAATTAATAGGGCTCTAAATTCTGTGGATATAAAATTCCGGAAAGAAAAGTCCTTTTTCGCATACGCATTTGTGCAGTCAACACATAAGTATTATCTTCCACAGTCACATTTGCCTGTGGATATGTATAATTGGGTATAGGCCTTGACGTTACAACCATTGTATATCTCAATGCCCATCTCCGGTCATATGGTGTTGGTCTCAACAAACTATCTGGAATAGTATTAAACCACGCATCAATAATAGTATCTCCATTCATGTCCAATCCATATGCGAACTGGATATTCTCTACATTATCAAGCAAATCTTCTGTTCCTCTCTGTAATTTGCCATTCACTACTTGATAAAGAACCCCCATATTATAGAAATTAGGGTTGTTAAAGGTGGTCACCACCTGCACATTTTTAGTAGTTACTGGAAGGTTAACAGTTACTCTCTGCGCAGGCTTAGGATTGCCATTTTCGTCATAATAAGTAATTGTATCTACAGCTGTAACTGTAATCACTCCTGGAGGGTCTATTATCTCTCTGTTATCACTAAGGATAACGATATTATCTCCAGGTTTGAAATAGGTGGTGGTATCTTTAAATCGGGATATCACAAGTTGTGTCCCAGCACCTTCTTCAAGCATATAACCCCAACGTACCTGATTCATTTCAAAACCAAAACCTACGCCTCTTATATTTATTGCGTCTGACCCAAGATAACCAGTGTTATTAAAAGAAGTGAGCACAAGATTGTTCTTAGGATGTCCAAGCCCGGAAAGCATCAAATCCCATTTGAAAACGGTATATGCGACTTGGGCATCTGTTTGCAGCAAAACAGTTTCATTAACCAATGTTGATCTCTGTTGTTGCAGCGTAAGAATAGAGTATATTGCCCCAAGAACAAGCATCAAAATTACCAGGGAAACCATCAATTCAATCAAAGTCATACCTTTACGCATAATGCCTCCTTCCAATTAGAATTTTCTACCTTTAATAAGGTCTGTAAAAATTCTATTTCGGTTGTTATTCCATAATACATGAATCCGAATTAAAGTCTCAATTCTATCATCTATTGGGTTTCCGACATTATTTACTGCGTTCCACACTACTCGATATGTTATACCACCCATTGAAAAATTTTCTTGGAAATCGGGCGTCATAGTATCATCAAGGTCATTATTATCATTATCTAAATTCTGAACCCATGAATCGCTATTGGGAAGACTATTGAGAATCTCATAATATCTTGACATTACCGCCCTGGCATACATTCTTTGATTAACAACAGTGGTAACTTGCATTCCCATAACAGTCATTTGCGAAACAGCAAGAATTCCCAGGGATAGAATTATTATTGCTACAAGAACTTCAACGAGTGTAAAACCATTTTTACCAGAATCTTCAGAAGATTTCAAAGATTTTACAATCAATAATTTCATTTTTTCCCCCTTTTTAATTCCAGGTTCCTGCATTATATTTATAAACCCGCACTTTACCGAGTGAATTAATTCCAATTGCGTAATCATTTTTGTTATCTGTTATGTAAATTACCCCTTTGTTTGCTCCACCCCGGCCATTAAGAATAAGAGCTCCGGTAGGTAGAAAATCAAAGCCGTTTGCAGGAACCGGACCATTGGCTTCGGGCGGCAACCCATTGGTGTAGTTTGGACTAACACCAAATCTTAGGTTCCCACCAGTCGTGCCGCCGAGCTTATAGGTATGCACATTGCCGTCTGGATTAGTCACTCTGTAAGTTCTTGAATCAGGCGAATCTAATTTAAATTCACGGCCAAGTGCTAATGCTCTTTCCCTGATTTGTCTTATATCCTGAGCGACCTCGTAAGCACCTGCACGTATACGAGCTTTTGCTTGCATCGCCGTAAAATTCGGAACTGCAATCACAACTATTATCCCTATGATACCAATGACCACCATCATTTCAATAAGCGTAAACCCCTTACAACTTCTCCTGGAAACCCTTTCAGGCATAACACCTCCTTGTCGTTGCTCCTCTATATAACAATAGCAAAATTTATGCCTATTTTTTAAAAAAACATAATGAAATTTCATTGGCTTTTATTGGTAAAACA
>CBFGJP010000078.1:0-11491 GCA_965649105.1 Caldifarciminota bacterium | reverse complement strand
GTAAGATAATCTTGTTGCTTCTTCTATTTCACCATCCCTTGCCTCAGGGTTCCCAAACCTGATATTCTCCCTTATTGTATCGGAAAATAGAAATACATCCTGAGAACAGATTCCAATCTGACCCCTCAGCGATTTCAATCTTGCCTCTTTTATATCCTCACCATCAATCAAAATCCTACCCTTTTGTGGCTCAAAGAATCTTGGTATTAAAGAGACCAATGTCGTCTTGCCAACACCACTACGACCGACAATTGCTATAACCTCACCAGGTTTTACCTCAAATGAAATGTCTTTTAGGACTTGTTCATTGCCATTATATGAAAAAGAGACATTATCAAAGACAACCCTGCCCTCTTTTATCTCAATCTCCTTCTTGCCGTCTCTTTCTGGTGTTAAATCCAGCATCTCAAATATTCTTTCTACCGCCGCCAATGAACGTTGAACATTAAGATTTAAATTATAAAGATTTCTGGTTGGTCCAAAAAGATAGCCAATAAAAGAGTTAAAGGCAATCAGACTACCAACAGTTAAATTGCCCCGCATTATCTCGGCACAACCATACCAGATTAAGACAATCGGACCCGCAGAAGAAATCAATGCCGAAGAGATTGAGGCAATCGTGGCAGTGATGTCCAATTTTACCTCTTTGCGAGTCGCCTCACTTATCTTTCTAATCATCTTCATTGTCGCTCTCTTCTCACCGGTAAATGCCTTTATTACCGAGACTCCGGATAATAACTCCTGCAGGTCCTTATTCAATAAAGCATATTTTTCTCTAACCTCATAACTCATATTTCTGATTCTTTTGTTGAAGACCATTAAAGATAATAGATAAAAAGGCAGAATCAAAAAGCAGATTAAGGCAAGTTTGGGATGGATATACAATGTGCAGGCAACACCGGCGATAAAGGTTAAAATATTCTGCCCTGCCGAAACTAAAGTATCTGCAAGCAGTCCTTGAACTGCATTGACATCATCGCTCAAGCGGGACATTAAATAGCCGGTCTCTTTTTTGTGGAAAAATCCAAGAGAAAGTTTTTGGATATGCTCAAATAATTTCAGCCTAATATCAAATAAAACCCGCCCCCGAAATGTAGTCAATAAAAAATTCTGTAAGAATGCCGAGATTGCATATATAAAAAGAAAGCCAATCAAAACAAAACCGATGATATTGAGCAATTGAAAACTTTTAATAACGATTACCTTATCAATTAAAAACCTTGTCAAAAATGGCATTGGCAGTTGCAAGCCTACGGACAGAAGCATAAAGAAAAAGGCAAAAAGCCCCTTACGCCAGTAGGGCTTGAGGAATTTTAAGAATTTTTTAAATAATTTATGTGTTTTACTTATCGCTTTGCCTCTAATTTAAATTCTCCGACTGCTGTGTATTCTTCTCCACCCAGCATATCTTTTGTCTTGACAACGCAGATGTATTCACCCGGTAGCAAATCCATCGGGTGATATTTAGCAGAAAGATAGGCAACATCTCCCTCACCGGTTTCGCTTTGCACTAAAATATCCACAATTTCCTTTCGCATTTTTTCTTTATTATAAATTTCATATACCGTCTTTAAAAAATGCATATTATGTCCATCGACCTTTAAATTGTAAAGTTCGTGGTATAAATAAAACGGCTGTCCCACAAAAATGTTTGTCTCAAGCAAGGGGATAACTCGGCCAGGAGATTTATAGAATTTCTCATCAGTATATCCATCATCAATCAAGCCGGCAAAAACTAAATCACTCACTTTTTTCGCATCTTCTTTATAGTCCACCAGATCAACTATGTTATCCTTTTTAAATTTCTCTTTGGTTTTAAGATTATAATACTCAACCAATACAGTATATGTTGCTGGCGCCAGCCAGAAATTAATTTCGTCGTAGTAGAATGTTTCACTTAGTGTATGAGATGGAAAAATTCTATTTGTCTTTTCTTTCACTTTATTTCCCGCTAAATCATAGATTGCTACATGTCTAATGAGAGTACAACCTTTCGCATCTTTTACAAAGACTTTCGCATATATCTCCAGCCTTACCAGATTCTTTGCTTGCCTGAACCGCCCTGTAGCAATTGCGCATTTTAATTTATCTCTAAAATGGTTTTTGTCAGGTAAAATAATTGAAGAATCTGTCTCTTCTCTTAAAAATGGAATTATAACGCTGTCCCCAAATGTAGTTCGAGCAACTATTTTATAGGCGCGATCGATCTTGACAAAATCAAACTCCACCCCCTTATCTTTATAAGTCCAGATTTCACCAGGCCTGACAAATTCTTTTGTTACAATGCCGATTTTCTTTTCGGGAGTTATCATATAGCGCCGTGTCGGTTCACCATACCTTACATAAACCGGTATGCGCATATCCTCTAAGGGTGCATATCTGCCGAACTCATTGAAGGCATATTGGGCGCGTTTTTCTATCTCCTGCCTTTCCTTATCTTTGCCTTGCCAGTATCGGTCATAAAAATATTTACGCTCAGTGGGTGAGGGTAAACTCAAATACTCAAGCGCAGCTAAAGAATCAATACTATGAAGACCTAAATATAACACGCGCTCTTTTTCTAAAAGTCGATAAAATTTCGCACCAATAATATTGGTGGCACAATCAATTGTCAAAACATAGACAACCAACATTATGCTCAAAATTAGCGAAAGACTATGGCAGTTAAATGTTGAATAAAGTTTAATATTTTTAATCATCTCTGTAGAGATACCCTTTTAGTTCATCCTTATTTTCAATCTGCTTTAGTGATTCATTCATCAATTTGTTTTGTGCGATCAGTTCATAAACATTATCTCCGTCATTGTCTTCAAAAATAACTACAATCCCTTTCGTTTCGTAAACCCATGCTATCCGAGGTCTGGCATAGTTAGCACCGCCTACATATATGTCATATTTTGAACTACTGCGCATATCCTCAAAACAAACTTCATCGGGTGCACCGTTAATTATATAATACCTGCCCATTGGGGTATCACGCCCTTTGATAAATGATGTAGAAAACTTTACATCCGCCTCAAGTAGTCTTTTTTCAAATTCCTTATAATTACGTTTAGACCAGAATTTCTTAAGATATTGAATCTGTTGATTATAACCCATTTTTAGAAATTTTTTGTATTCCTTGTCTGAAACTAAATATTTAATCTCCCAGGCATAAGGTTTATCTACGATTTCTGGCAGTATTTCTTTTATACTGAAATTACTTTCTCTTTTAATACTTAAATCAAGTGCCGGTTCATATATTTCAACGATGAGTTTATAACTGCCCTTTCTGTAATTGCTAAGATTTATTGAATGGGTATCAGGTTGTACATAGTCATATTTTAAGCGTTTGTATTGAGTATTGTATGTTATTTGATGTAAACTATCAATAATTACATAATTAACATAATAGAAAAGACTATCGGGTATAAGGCCATAAATTTCCAAGTAAGAAAATAACATATCGTAATTAGCGTATTCACAATCTATAACAGGCTTGTATTTAATGCCACGGCGACTAAAAAGGGTATCTCGATCGCTCTTTAAACCTAGTATTAGATCGCTCGCATAAAAAGAAGTTGTATCACTAATTGCCACAATTCTACCAACTTTAGTCAATCTTTCGCCCCAGAGAGAAATAGTGAGTGTATAATTGAAATGACCGGTATACAAAAATATAGGGAAATAATCAATTACATATCCATCACCAGCGCCGATAGATTTTCTTATACCTTTAACACCTTCTCTAATCACAGTGTCATTATTCTCTTCCGAATATATAGCAATGTAATATGTGTATGTGTTATACAGAGCATCTCCTTCGGTAGGTAAGGAAAAAATATCACGCACGGGAATCCGATACCAAACTTCTGCATATCCTTGTTCAAATTGATAGATTTTACACTCAATACTGCTCGCAAATAGGATAATAACAAACACCACTATCCCCATTAGTTAAGATTATAACTACCTATTTTAAGTTGTCAATATAGGTTTTAGTTGTTTCATAATACTCCTCGCTTATCCTTTATCTCAAGGTGAGGGATAGACATTATCTGTACTATCCCTCACTCATTTTCATTTATCCTCCACCTATCCTATCCCGTGGGCCTGACGACAGCAATATAGCTGATCGCAATTTACGATTTTACAACACGGCACATCATTAGCAAGAGTATCTTCTAAGGACTTTAATAAATCGATTGGATTGTAGATGAACTTCATATTTTATCACCTCCTTTCATTTTCAATTATCTGATGTGATTTATACAAAAAATTTAGAATTTCTTTTATACTATATTTCCAACGTGTGCAAGATTTTATGTTGTGCATTTTCTTATACGGGCAACCTCCAAGACACAATGGCAAGATTTTACATTCCCGACATCCGGGAATATCAAAAGGGTGCCATAATAACCATTTTGCTATTTTCCTATTAAGTACCGCATGCCCCTGTTCATTTAAATATCCAACTGCCTCTTGGCGCAGCCCACAGTCATTCCAGCATTTATAAAGCAACCCGTTTGGATCGATAACAAATGTATTCATTGCTACTGCCATACAATTGACAAACAATGGTTCTGGTTGCAGGTTGACATTAAATCCTTTCCTTCTTGCTTCTATTATAAAAGGCGTCTCATAATTTCTGTAGTATGACATAAGAGGTAAACAGGTATTTGCTATACTCTTACAGGTGTTTGTATCAGCCGCAACAGGTGCGGGTTCAATTGTAATTGTCTCTTTTAGCTTGTTCTTATCCAATACTTCAAGAATACCTATTGCACTACCAGCATTTGCCTTATCAATATTTACACGGATACCGATTTTAATATTATTTATTTTCATATATTGTTTTAATTCCTGAATTCTCTTAATATTTTCTATAATGACCTTAAATGTTCCGCTACCATCAATTAGGACCCGGCGTTTGTCATGCACAATTTCAGGACCATCTATAGTAATCTGAATAAAACCAATCTTTGCTTTTAGCAAACGAGTAAACATCGCCGCAGTTAACAAATATCCATTTGTTACAATACTTCCTGTATAAACAATATTGCGGTCTTTGCATATTTTAGCAATTTGATTAGATAAATTTTCAATAACATCTATCGACAGTAAAGGCTCACCCCCTATCCAACCGATATGTAAACTTTTTATTGAAATAGTTTTTTTCTCTATAAATCTGAGTAAAGATGCTTGAATAATCTCATTCATAAGTCCATTTTTTTTCTCTGCATAACAATAGGCACATTTGAAATTGCAAGCCAAAGTTGGGGCTATTGCAAGCGAAAGTGTAGTAGAGTTAAATCGTCTTGTGAGATTCACTAGCTTCAATAGTTCCAATTCATTTTCATTTTCTTCTATTATGAATTTTCCACCCAACAAATCATTCCATAATTTATCTTCTACCCATTTTGGCTTAGTCCTGGTATTGTCTGCTAACATCTTCAAGATTTTATGAATAATCAACCTGTTACTTTTTGTAATTTCCGCAAAGGCACCACTTATTGCATTAAATGCCAGATGGGTGCCGTCGTCGGCATCAAAGAAAAAGTTATATTTGGAGGGTTTGTATCTCTTATTTTCTGGATTTTTTTCATTATTCATTCTAAACTCCTTTGCAAATTTATTTCTCCTTTACCATCCGTTTCCGAGCATTACGACCTTTTTAGGTCCCTCCTCGCTGCTGATTCCGATAGGCAGGTTTATGGAATGACCAGCATCCATACCCATCACCCAATAACCACGCCTTTCAGAACCACAGGGGTCAGGACCGGAACCGAAATCTGGTCTATTTAGTCTATCTGGTTTCATTGTTTGATAAATCAAACCGCTACCATACGGGACTGAAGTCCCTACTCCAGAATACTTCCTTTTCTCTGTTGCGAACGAAGTGATACTGCAAGCGAAGCGATACTGCAAATCCCAAAAGGGATGATACTGCGTTTCCTGTATCAGTCTTTCTCGTTTATCTGGTCTCATAGGATTGTGCCGTTGGAAAAAAGTTTTCTCGGCATAAAATGCCGAAAAAGGCATATCAGGGTTAGCGGAAATCCGCGCAGAGTTATTGTGTGTGTGTGTGTCCGAATCTGATAATCCCAAATCCAAGCATAGCCCAGTATATCCAAAAAAAGATTTTTGTCAAGAGGAAAGTGCACAGCCAAAAAATGCCGATTTTTCAAGGGCTTGCACGATTTTGATTTTAAAATTTGTAGAGAATTTTTGTAGTATATTTTCAAAAATTTTTAGAAGAAGGGTTTCAATGTGGATAACTTCAAGACTTAAGTGTAAAAGGGTAAACAAGGGAAAAAAGGGGTGAATAGGGGAAAAAGGGGTAGAACATTCCGTTCTAACATTCTAACATGTTAGAATGTTAGAATAGTTGAACAGATATCAAAAGTCTACACTTTTCTACCTGCTGAAAAAAAGTTGACCCTGTCCCTTTAATTGCCTTCTGCTACCCAGAATTGCCGTAATCATTTGGTTTTCCCCAAAATTGTAGCATCCAGATTTATCGGGACGGATAAAATTTCTACCGATGTTTTTTTTCGCCTTTTAGGCAATGAGAAGATTGTTTTGGGGAAAACTTACCCCTTACAAAAGGGGAACGTATGAAGTTGTAAATTATAATATTTTTTGTAAAGGGGGAGATAGGGGGATTTCAGAGGACAAGGGGAGAATCTCCTTGCTGTATATTCAGGTAATCGGGGGTTTCAGGGGCAAAGCCCCTGATGATCTATCTTGCTTACAAAAGCCCTACATGTTTTAGGACTTCAGCCACCTTAGGTTCTTTTGTAGCAAGTTCTCTTAATGCCTTTTCTATGAGGGATTGTCTATCTTCTAATTGACGGTGCATCCTTACAACCGGGGTTAGGGCGGTCTTTCGGTCCCAGATTGCAAAGCCAATGGTCACCGCAACAATTCCAGCAAATGCAGCAACAATACCGAGCATAAGATTGGTCAATTGGTCAAATCGCTTGTCAATTGATTCAAATCGCTTGTCAATTTGGTCAAATCTTTTATCAATCTCTTCAAGTTTTGCTTCCACCCTTATCAATCGGTCGCGGTCTTCAAGAGTAAATGGAATCTCTTTGGCAAAAAGGCTTGAACAGACAAAGATACATAGTAAAAAATTAAAGAAATTTTGTCGGTTCATCTCAGCTCCTTACTACTATCAATTCTATTCAAATTTGAACGATTGTCAAGGGGTTTGCTTTATTCAGAAAAATAGAAGTAAGAGGTCATCTGCAAGGCAATCTCATACTTTCCACTTTTTCGCAAAAGTGGAAAGAAACAATAAAAGGAGTGACAGCATTTGTGCTGTCCAAATTTCAAAGTGTAACGTCCATCCGCCACGCAGATTGGTGGATTATCTGGATGAAGATATAATGATAAATCGTCCATTTGAAAATGGACGCCAAAGGCGGGATAAAAGCGGTGTGATGCGGATCTATTCTGTGTTAATCCGCTTTATTACCTGCGGAAATCAATGTTGGCGTCAAAGACGCCGAAAGGAGAAAAAAATGCAGGTGCAACATAACCTTATAAAATCCATAGTTATGCTGTTATGCCTTTTTGTTATTTTTACCTGGGCACAGGATATTTTTAAGGTCACGGCACCAACCAAACATTCGCAGTGGCCCGGGTAAGGCATATAGTATTGTAACTTCAGCCAAACAAGGGGATGAGTTTATCGTAATAACCTCATCCGGAGATTGGATAAAGGTCCGAACACCCGATGGCGATGAGGGTTGGATAAACCAGAATCTTGAAGCTATTCGGTAAACCCAGCTCAAAGTTGAATCCGAAAAACCCCTACTGTTTATAAAAAGACAGAATCTGCCCCTAAACTACCCGCTGTCTCCAATGTAGAAACAAGCGGTTGGGTGTTCAGTGTCAAACCAGGTATAATGATTAATGCCGCACAAATTGCAAGACAATTTAATAATCGCTTAAGTATAACCGGGGGACTGAATATTCTTATTAAGACTTCATACGAATTTGAAAGCGACGACTATGACAAGAGTTTTTCAGCACCAATATTACTCCCTCAGTTAGGTTTAAAATATTGTTTCTGGTCAACCGATTTGGGACCCTATATTCAAGGGACAATTGCGAGAACATTTGCCTCGGTTAGTATTGAAGATGATATAGAACCTGAATACGAAGATTATATCCATGACCTCTATGATGGCATAATCGGTGTGGTTCTTTCGTTTGGCACAGAATACTGTTTTAATAAAAGCTTCACCATTGGTGGCGAAACAGGTTTTTGATATTTCAATATGGGTGGTAGATATGATTCTGACTTCATAGATTGGAATACCAGTTATACCATTGGCGTCTCCTATACAGCAATTACGCTTAATTTTTACTACTAACAGATATCCTGGGTCTGTCGCAATCATCAACCGATTTCTTCTCCCAGGTGTAAGGATACAGCATTGGTTGCCGTTGAGAAGAAATCGGGCGCTGGCTGTGCGCTTGCGGTTACCCGGTGAGATGGAGTTCAAAATGGATTCTATTGTTTGCGTCGTCTTCTATTTCCTGAATATAGAACAGGCCGTTCGGCAGGATATTATAGTTATTTACCTTATCAATCACAGTCAGCGCGTTTGTATCATTAATGTCATAAAAAGGCGTAACATTTGGAGGTGCGTATGGAATCCTTCGGTAAGATTGGGACGAAGAAAAATTGGGCAAAGAGAAGACAATCAGAAAATAGCACAATACCTTTAATCCAGATTTAATAATTAAATCCATATTGGCTCCTTTTTAAAATTTATTATATACAAAAGTAGTTGAAAATCAAGAATTCATTTTCTTTTTGGGGATTATTACAATGCAAAACTTTACAAAACAGGACAGTCTGGTTTTGTAAAGTTTTATATTATTAAATAATTTCTTTCAGCTCGTCAATTGGAATCTTTTTTAGTTCAGGTAGGCCGAGTTCCTGACGGATGCGGTTTACTGCCGAAGTGATTGCGACGCTGACACCGGTCTTGCCGATATTTTCGGAAAGTTTCGTAAGATTCTCCGGTGCAGTCCCTTTCTCAGCACAGATATTTTTTAATGCAATGATTACTTCAATCGGCCTTACATCCTGTGGACATCTTTCATAACAGGAGTAGCAATTAGTGCAGAGCCAGATTACCGAATCCTTGCCAGTTAGGTCTTCTTCCATACCCAGAAGTGCCTTAAGCAAAATAACTCTTGGGTTAAATTCTTTTGTAAATCTCGCTGCCGGGCAGGAAGCCACACAGGCACTGCACTGATAACAATAATTATGATGCTTGCCACCGGGCACTTGATTCAATTTTTCGCGAAAGCGAAAGTTGACAATGATTTTTTCTTTATTCATAAATCATCCCCCAAATTTTTATCGTAGCGTCCATCTTTAGATGGACGATATTTTTCCGTCCAGTTGAAACTGGATGCTACATTTTCTTTCGCCCGACTGAAGTCTGGCGCTACAAGGGGGTAGGCGTCAGGCGCTACAAAGAGGGAGAAGTCGGCGCTACAATTTGGTCCCTGAGATTTGGGATTTATCTTCATCGGTTATCCTTCCAATGCCTCTGCAACAAGATTTACCAGATTCTTTATCTCAATCTTTATATCCTCAGGTCGCTGGGCTTCAGGAGTTTCCTTCATTGCACAATTGAAGTGAATTTCACACTTTGGACAGGCAGTAACAAGTAAATCAGCCCCGGTCTCCTTTGCCTCTTTTAATCGGGTGATTTGTATCCGCTTTGAATAATTTGAACAGTTCATCCAGGCACTCACACCACAACAGATCGCACGATTTTTATTGTGGTTCATCTCTTTTAGTGTTAATTTTGGAATTGATTGGAGTACATTCCTTGGTTCTTCATAGATTCCAAGATGCCTTCCTAATCTACAAGGGTCCTGGAAGGTAATGACTTTATCAATTCCTTTCAATCTAATCTTATTTTCACGAATTGCCTCGCTGACTATTTCAGAAATATGATACATTTCAATATTAAAACCAAAATATTTTGAATAATCAATCTTAAATGTTCTGTAGCATTCAGGGCAGGAAAAGATTATCTTTTTTACCCCGGAATTTTTAATCAGGTTGATATTAAATTCAGCAAGTTTTTTGAAATTTTCAAAATCGCCCTGCCATAATAAATCATGGCCACAGCAACGCTCTTCTTTTAATAAAACCGGCGTTATTCCAATATAGTTCAAAATCTTTATACTCGCATTTGCATTTGTGGTAGGCATAACACCAATATCACTGAACATAACATCAAAGAATGGTGCACAACCAACGAAATATAGTGTATCGCCATCTCCACTGGTCTTCAAATTGTTATCCAGCCATTCCATCCGCTTAGGTGTAAGATTGGGTGAAGACATTATCCGCATCAGAGATTGGGCTGCACCACCGTGGGAGCATAATGCCTCTTCACCCAATTTTGTCGCCTCAACTCTTATTGCCTGAATCAGTTCAATATATTTTATTCCGGCAGGACAGGTCTCATCACAGAGCTGACAGGTTAGACAATTCCAGATATTTTTATCTTTTACCAAATCACTATTTACGCCTCTTAGTGCTCTGTTTAGTAGAATCCTCGGCGAATAACTGTGATTGAACCTTGAGACCGGGCATACTCCTGTGCACTTGCCACACTCAAGGCACAATAGGGCACGGGATTGACGAATAGATTCAATCAATAACATATGGACTCCGTAATACAAGGATATAAGGGTATCCGCCTTTTTTAAATCCCAAATCCCAATATGCCAGGCAGAGTGGCATACCAAATCCCAAACAATATTTAAAATTCCAAACAAACAAAAATATTAAAGAATTATTTAGTTTTTGAAAATCCCAATTTATTGGGAATTTAATCATTTTTCGCAATCCTGCTTGGTCCCAATTTCCTGATTGTTTCGGTAAATTCTGTCGCGACCTTTGCGAATTTTGATGCTTCTGCAGAAGAAATCCAGTCAAGTTTTAATCTCTCCGCTTCTATCCCCAGCATCGCTACCAGCCTCTCTGTAGTCTTATGGACTTCCGCTGCCTTGCGTGCCCCAAATATGTAATGGCAATCTTCAAAATGGCAGGTTGCCACAAGCACACCATCTGCACCGAGTTCAAATGCCTTTAATACCATCCCGGATGTCACCCTACCTCCGCACATCACCCTTACAATCCTGATATTAGGTGGATACTGCAACCTTGCCACACCCGCACCATCTGCGGCAGGGTATGAACACCAGTTACAGCAGAAGGCGACGATCTTTGGTTCAAAAATTGTAGCCTTATTGTCCGATGGACTTATAGTCTCATTGTCAATAACTTCTATAGTCCTATCGTCTGATTGTCCCATAGTCTCATTGTCTTTTGATTCTATTTGATTTCCTTAAATATGAAATAAAACCAGATATAAGTTTACCCGTAGTTTCTGCTTGTTCATAAATTTTCTTAAATTCAACTTCATCTATATATCCATCATCCAATGCTGCATAAAGGTCA
>CBFGJP010000077.1:0-11542 GCA_965649105.1 Caldifarciminota bacterium | reverse complement strand
GTCGCTAATTGACTTGTATATCTTTCATCCCATAATTGGATTTCAATTTTTAAAAATTTCTTTAATGTTGTAACAAATCTCTGTACTTCACTAGACATTTCACTATCTTTACCATTCAGATGCAATGGATTCCCGATAAGAATCAATCCAACATTATTGTCGGCGCAGATAAATTTAAGTCGTTTGATAAGATCTTTATGTGATTTATATGGAATAGTCAAATAGGGCTGGGCAATAATCCCGAGGGGATCGGTAAGGGCAATCCCGATACGCATTTTTCCATAATCGATTGCCATAATCTTCATAATTAAGATTATAATTAAATTTTTTTTAATGTCAACATTGATTGACTTTTGCAAAATGAGGGATATAATTAACTCATAGGAGGTAAAATGAATAAATTAATTCTTTCGCTCTTTTTAATGCTTTTTGTGTTTTGTGGTGGTCCCCAGGGTCCTGCTCCGGGTGGTTTGCAACAGGGACCGAATATCGCCTTTGGAACACTTTCTGAAGGTGAGATACAGAGATTCATAAAAGTATTGCCTAAATTCATTGACATTGTGGAAAAAGAAGGTAAAGATATTCAACTTGATGTACACCCCGGGGATATAATGTCAGCATTACAAGGTATGAGTGTCCTTGATAAACAGATCGCTACCCTTGATGCAAAACTACGAGCGGCAGGTATGAGTTGGAATGAATTCTGGCCCGTTTATGCTAAAACAATGATGGCTTACGCCGCTCTTGTGCTTGATTCATTAAAAGTTGAAATGCAAAAAGGACAGGCCGAAACTCAGACACAAATAAAGCAAATGGAAGAATTACTAAAAGACCCGAAAATTCCCGAAGCACAGAAGAATGCTATGAAGGCATCCATTGAGGCTTATAAACAAAGCACACAGATTTTTGACCAAATGGATACAATTTATGCAAAGGTTCCTCAGGCAAATAAAGACCTTGTGAAAAGGTATTTTAAAACAATCAGCGATATTTTGTATCGGGATTAAAATTTACTAAGGATTTTTAAGGGTCTTTAAAAACATCCGGGCACCCGTATCATTGGGATTAGATCTTAGCCAATCTTCAAGCAATTTTATAGCAGAATTGGTATCATTAAGGTCAAGATAAGTATCAATCAACCCATTATAGGCTGAGGCATTGCGTGTATTAATGCGCAATGCCTCTTTGAAATATTTTATTGCTCTCGGATAATCATGATTTTGTCTGAAGGACTCACCAATCTGAGCAAATATCTGAGATTCTTTTCGATCAATCCGGCTGAAATAATAATCGGCGGAGTCGGTTATATGTAATTGGTTGAATAGCATCCCAAGGTTGTAATATAATTTCCACACCTCTTTACCCAATGATTCAAATAATAAGCCCAAACGCCAGGCTTTCAATGCACCATCAATGTCGTTACTATCTCTAAGCAAAAATCCCAAATAAATCAGGGCAATTGCATAATTATAGTATAAATTCACGGTATTCTGATCTTTTATTGCTTCATAGTTAAAAAACTCCCCCTCGTTTTTTCTCTTTTCGAAATCGTCCAGAATCTTTGCCAGCACCTCATACTTCTGGGGTGCGAAAAATCCAGTATAACGATATGTTCGGTAAAAAAATTCCCTGGTCTTATCAACATCCATATTTCTCGGAAATGGAATGCTATCACCGCTGACACGGTAGACAATTCCTTCAATCTTAAGATATGGTTCAAAACCAGTGTAATTTTCATAATCAACCGTCGAAGAAAAATAAATCGGTCTTTTACCCTGATAATTTTTCAGGATTTTTTTGGCAAAATCTTCTGCTTTTATAAAATAATCCTGCGGATGCAGAATTTTACCTGCATTAGTCGCAAGAATGTCCCTTATCATAATATCTTTCACAAACATAATTTTTCTGTCTTCAGATACAAAATAACCCTGTTCACAAATCTTTTTGATGGTTGTGTTATCAAAACTTATCGGCACTCCCCAGTATTTCAAATGCCTAATATACCAATCGGTATTAATAAGAGAAAGGTTTGCGACAATCACATCCCTTCTAATCCCCAAAACTTCCTGAACAAACCATAATGGGAATGTATCGTTATCTCCGTTCGTGAATATAATCGCATTGGGTGCACAGGAAATCAATAAGTTGTAGCCATAATCTCGTGGGATGAAGTTCTTGTACCGACTGTTAAGTTTGTAATTAAAAAATGCCGGAAGAATTGAATATAAAACCAAAAAGGGTATGAGAATATTTTGAATATTTAAATTCTTTATTCTCTCAAAAAGGCCCGCAATCCCAAAAGCAATCAAAAGTCCGATATATAAAAAACTTGTATGGAAAAAATAATCACGCTCCCTTACTTCTCTTGGTTGGTGTGCGGGATTTGAATCTGAAGGGGAAAATTTCAAATTGAGATAGCCAACTATCCCGATAGAAACAAAAAAAATTATTAACATAAAAAATAAAAATATCTTTTTTTCGCTTTTATACAGCTTAGCGAAACCTGCTATGACCAAAAGATAAAATATTGAAAGTAAAAAGAAACGCAGAAACCCGTTTAGATATTCTGGAGCAATCTGCCAGGAAAGATAACGAATATAAAGGGCGACCTGATGATATATACCTTCAATTAAACCAATATTTCCACTCTGCGTCTGCCTGGGCAATATCTTCTGCATACCATATTGGGAACGATGGAGGACTCCAAAAAATGCTGCGAATGATTCACCCGGTTCATTCATATTTATTCGTGGAGCGATGTTTGCACCTTTAAGATAGCTTTCGGTAATTTTCTTATCTTTGTAGAATTCGGTCAAAATTTTTGACCTTATTGGTAAATAAAATTCTGAACTTAATCCGATCAAAATAGAAAAGATACCTAGCCAGAAGAAAATTCGATTATTTCTTGTGGTATATTTACTTATTGAAAGACCGGCCGCAATTAACAATATCAAAATCAGAATTACCAATGCCGGTTTAAGAAGATTATCCGGAAGCAAAAACATATACGAAAATATTACAATCTGGAAAACCCCCAGCAATAAAAAAAGTCTATCCTTAAGAATGCCTGGATTAACAACATAGACAAACACATATATTGGTACAACCATTAAGAATGGCACAAGATGAATCCCTGTAGAGAGGAAAATGAGATAAAAACTTAATAAGAGATATTTATTATCAGGCTGATTCTTTTTCACGCGCTCGTACCAAAGCAAGACAAGATAATTTATAAGAACAAAGATAAAACTCGCTGGTGCATAAACTTCAGTTTCAACCGCGTTCCACCAGATTGAAAAATAAAATGGCATGCCAAGTGTAGCAATGAATCCGGGCCAAAGGTCTTTATTACTTAAACGAGATTTGCTCAATTCCAGAATCTTTAAAACAATTTTGTAGATCAAAAATACTGCACCGAGAGAAAAAAATATTGCCAGCAGATTCATGTGCCAGGCTATTTCTTTAGCAATCGGCAGGATATGGACGAATAATCCGATTATCATTAACCAGACCCTGCCTAATACTACATAAAATGGTGTGCCCGGTGGATGAGGTATTGCGAGGGTATACGCCGAAGTGATAAACTCACCACAATCCCAGAAAGAAAGTGTCGGTGCAACTGTGAAAAGATATACAATACCACCAATTATCATTACAATAAATATAGAAATTATCTTGAAATCTATTTTAAAAATATTCATTAAAATTTTGCCGAAAAATTTAATATAAAATATTTATTCAAAGCGCTAACCAATTTATAAATTATCGAGTTTATTAAGCTCATCCTTGATTAGTCCATAGGTTTTCTGGAGTGCTTCCGAAAGCACTTTTGTATCACCTATGACGGGCATAAAGTTTGTATCGCCTGACCATCTGGGTACAAGGTGATAATGCAAATGGTCAACAAGTCCCGCACCCGCAACCTTGCCTTGATTTATACCAATATTGAACCCGTCGGGATTTAATGCCTGATTCATTGCCATTATCGCCCGGGAGAGCAACCGGTGGATTACAACTATCTCTTCATCATTCAGTAATTCGATCTTTCCTATATGCCGAACGGGTGCAATCAATAAATGCCCATTATTGTAAGGATAACGATTCATAATTACAAAACCAAGTTCCGTTCTTTCAATTATGAAAACCTGTTCTGGATTTTTACTTTTTAATGCCGTGCATAAAAAACACGCCTTATCATGGCTTCTGATATATTCCATTCTCCAAGGCGCCCAGAGTCTTTCCATTTATCCAATCCGGTATTTGTTTAAATCCTCATCTTTTATTGGTGCAACTTTTATCTTGCCGGTCTTTCTGCCTTCCTTATACCAAACCTCAACCAGCGGTTCGGATTTTTTGTCACTGTATCGTGCAACAATCTGGGAAGCGAGTTTAAGAAAAACCTTCCCGCCGAAGAGCAATCCACTGGGACTTCCAGTATCAGGCACATATATTAGGTAATCGGCCTGGGGAACAAATTTTTTAAGTTTTTCATTTTCTTCTTCTTCTCGTCCCACAACAAGTTTTGTATCTGTAGACAATCGGAAATGGCGCCCAATCTTTAACAATGCAATATCTTCTGATTTTATCATTTCCTGGTATCTCATCAAATCTGCGACCCTACGAGAAAAACCAGGATCAGTAAGAAGACACCCACCACTTGGGGTTTGAAATTCTGTAATATTCATCTCCTGCGCCAGAGCCAGTGATTCTCTTCTAGACCTGCCCTTTATCTTTAATAGTTTCTCCCTCTTTATCCAACCCTTCTTTTCCGGAATTGTCTCCGGCAATAATCCGCCACTCAATGGCCTTACCACCAATCCTTCAAGTTCTGCTTTTTTTACTACAAGATTAAGCATTTCCATTCGCTGAGAAAATGGTCTCTGGTCAAGCACCTCGCCCGTGACAATAAAATCTGCTTTTATTTCTTTCATATATTCCTTTGCCTTTTTTAGCATCAGTATGCGACAATCAACGCAGGGATTCAAATTTTCACCAAACCCATACTTTGGAGATCTTATTATTTCAATCAATTCTTCAGTGATATCTATTATCTTTAATTTGGGAATCTTCGGCAGTGTTCTTGAAGGAAGGAACTGGTGCGTAAGGTGGAGCGGATAACAGGTTATACCCCATTCATTGACAAGTTCAAGTGCCAGGGTTGAATCAAGCCCTCCTGAATACAATACAACCGCCTTTGGCATCTTTAGCCTCCCAATTCCTTTAACATATTTAAGGCACTCGTATCTGAAGGGTTTATCATAAGCCACTGTCTGATTATCTTTCTCGCCGATGCAGTATCATACATATCAAGATATGTCGCAAGTAGTGCCATATAGCCCTGGGCGTTGCGAGGTTGTGCAGCAACGATTTCCTGGAAATATTCAATCGCCTTATCATACCTTCCCATTGACCGATAAACCATACCGAGTCTCATTAAATTGTGAGGATCTTTTGTCTTTATCTGTGAAAACATAGCATCGGCAGAATCAAGCATTCCTAGCTGTGCATACAGCAATCCCAGATTGTAGATAAAAGGAAATTGCTGACCGGTCTCGAATGCCATTGCAAAACGCCAGGCATTTATTGCCCCTTCATTATCACCTTTCGCCTGCATTACAAGCCCCAAACTGAATAGTCCGGCGGCATAATTTCCATAAAGTCGTTCTGAATTTTCGTCTCGGGCGACATAATAATTGGGGAATTCACCTTTTGCCTTTCTATTTTCAAAGTCAACAAGGATTCTTGACAATAACTGGTAATTTTCTGGCCTGAATAGTCCAGTATAACGAAATTGTCTATAAAAGAAATCTTTTGTCTTTTCAATATCGACATTGTATGGGATTTCCATACTATCGCCAGTTACCCTGTTGACAAGTCCTTCAAGTTTTAGATATGGGTCAAGACCCTTGTAATTATCCGGTGATACAGTTGATGCAAAGTAAATAGGCCGCTTTTCTTTATAACCCTTCATATATTTTCTCGCAAATTCATCCAGCGGAATAAAATAATCTCTGTCTCTCAATTCAATACCGGCATTGGTGGCAATTATATGTCTGATCATTATATCTTTCACATATATTATACGCCTGTCCGGAGTCATCTGCGGTGTTAATCTACTTATTACATTTTCACTAAATGTAATCGGTGCACCCCAGTATTTTAAATGTCTGATATACCAATCGGTATTGATAAGAGAAAGATTGGCAACAATAACATCCCTTCTAACTCCTAAAACTTCCTGAGCAAACCACAATGGGAATGTATCATTATCGCCATTGGTAAAGATAATTCCATCCTTATCACAGGAGATTAACATATTTATGCCATAATCTTTGGGAATGAAGTTTCCGTAGCGATTGTTTAAAGATAAATTTGTAAAGAATGGTATAATTCCAAAGACAATTATGCCCGAACAAGCACCGATATTTGCAAATCTATTATTTCTGCTTTCTTTCTTTATCCACTCTACAAATGCATAAAAGCCAAAGCCCACAAGTAATCCGAAATAGACATCAGTAGTATGAAAGAAATAGTCACGCTCCCTTACTTCTCGCTCCTGATGTTTTGGATTTGAATCGCTGGGCGAAAATTTCAAATTTAAATAGCCAATCATTGCGAATGAGAGCATAAACATAATGAGCATCATAAATATGAATAATTTTTTCTCTCGCTTAAAAAGTTCTAAGATACCCCATATTCCTGCACCGTAGAATATTGTAAGTAAAATCGCACGAAACAATCTATTCACGCTCTCGGGTGCAACCTGCCAGGAAAGATATCTTATGAATAATGCAAACTGCCAGAAATAACCTTCAATGACGCTGTAGCCTGTTTTTTCCTGGGTCTTACGGGGCAAGAGATATTGTGGCCCATACTGGCGCCGGTGAAGTGCATCATCAAATGCCTTGAAACTCGCGCCTGGCTCACATTCATTTATTCTCGGGGCAATATTTTCACCCCTGAGATATCTTTCTTGTGCCGTTTTGTCCTTATATAACTCAGTAATCTTCTTTGACCTTATCGGCAGATATAACTCGGTTGAAATACCAATGATAACCAAGGCAATACCGGACCAGAAAAAAAGCCAGTGAGAATATTTTTTAGGATTATTTAGAGGCAGAACAATGCCCAGTAGTAATATAATTGCCAAAAGAATAAGTGATAGTGTATAGAGATTTTCTGGGGCAATGAAGAGTAGAAAGAAAAAGATTATCTGGAATAGCCCAAGGAGCAAGAGAAGCCAATCCTTTAGATATCGTCGTTCCACTATAAAAATGAATATATAAATCGGCAAAAACGCAAGAAAAGGTGTAAGATGGATACCCGAAGATAAAAAGATTAAATAAAAGGATAGTAGTAAATATTTATTCTTGGGCTGGTTATTTTTAACACTTTCATACCAGAGTAAGATAATGTAATTAACGAGTAAAAATATAAAAGTCGATGCAGCGTAAACTTCGGTTTCAATCGCATTTTCCCAGATTGTGTAAAAGAAACAAACCAACAGGGTCGTTCCAAAAGCAACCAGGATCTGGGTTAAACGATTTTCATCCTTTGACCACAATCTGAATATTTTTAATGTAAGTCGATAAAAAATAACTGCGGATAAAAGGGTAAATGTTATTGCAATCAAATTCATATGCCAGGCAATCTCTTTTGAGATTGGAAGAATAGCAGCAAATAATCCTATTACCATCAACCAGACCCTGCCCAATACCACATAAAATGGCGTGCCCGGTGGATGGGGTATTGCCAGAGTATAGGAAGAAGCGATAAATTCGCCACAATCCCAGAAAGAGACTGTGGGTGCGACGGTATATAAATAAACCCCACCAGCAAAGATTAAAATAATAAAAAGAAGTATCTTCTCAAGTTTATCGTAATTCATAAAACCCCCAGATTTTAATGATAATCAAAAATGTATGCCTGTCAAGGGTTTATATTTCTGACTCCGCTCCACTTTTTATAGAATGCCTCCTTCAGGTCCAATCCTATAGAAATTGCGTAAGGGTTGTATTGACCGCCTGCCCGCTTTGCTCATTGTTAAAAGAGTAGTCTTTGATATGAAGTAGGGTATTTCGCATTAAGGTATTATATTTCATCAATTAATTAATCCCGTTGACCAATAATGAAATATCTATATAATTAGATATGGAATATGCACGCAATCTATGGGACCGATTCTGGTCCCAAAAACAACCTGAAGCAATATATCCACCGGTCACGGATATCGTTCAGGAATTAGTTAATTTCATTAATCCAGAGAACAAAATTGCCCTTGAACCAGGCTCTGGAACCGGCAGGGATGGAATCCGATTGGCAAGACTCGGGGCAAATGTTTTTTTACTCGATTATTCAGAAAAAAGTTTACAACTGGCAAAGAATTATTTAAAAAATGGAAAATCAGGTGTTCAAATGATAATGGCTGATGCACTCAACACACCATTTAAAGATGAGAGTTTTGATATTATCTTTCATCAGGGACTCCTGGAACATTTTAAAAATCCATCACCATTGATTAAAGAGAATTATCGAATTCTAAAAAAAGACGGATTATTAATCATCGATGTCCCCCAAACCTTTCATATTTATACCATCATAAAAAATATTCTAATGTTATTAAAATTGTGGTTCGCCGGCTGGGAAAGACAGTTTACAATTAATTCTCTTAAGAGATTAATAGAAAAATATAATTTAGAACCAATCCATTTTTATGGTGATTGGTCAAGACCAGGGATAATTTATAAAATCATAAGAGAAATGCTTTTGCGACTAAAAATCAAGATACCAATGTATCCAGCATATTTTGGTACTCTTACAAAAAAATTTTACGAGATGCAAAATATTTTAAAAAAGAAAAAAATTTTTCTCTACACTGTTCTTTCAATCGGAGTCATCGCCCGCAAGAAATAAGAGAAATTTGTTAACCTGTTAAACTGTTTTTGAAACGATCATTTCCTTTAAATCAATATTTGAACAACAAAGCACCCTTGATACCTGGGCATCCCGGAAATAGCGCTCAACGGGATAATCTTTCATATATCCATAACCACCATAAATTTGGATTGCATTCGTAGTAATTTCAGCAACCGCCTGGTTGCTGAAATATCTGGTAATCGCAGCAGAACGCAAGAAATCTTTATTGTTATCTCTGAGATAAGCAGAGTCATATAAAAGATTTCTAACCGCCTCTATCTTTGTTATCATATCCGCAATCATCTCCCTTACCATGCCAAAGTTAATTATCGGTTCACCAAACTGCACCCTTTCTTTTGCATACTTTATTGCATTCTCCATACACCCTTCGGCAATGCCTAAATTTATCGCTGAGAAACCTAGATTGGCGAAAGCCCTTATTTCTTCAAGTATAAATTTCCCATCACCTTCATTACCAATAAGATTATTCACAGCAATTTTGCAATTATCAAAAACAACTTCAGTTATACCACCGGCATGCATTCCAATGACATTATCTTTTTTACTTCTAACCAAACCGTTGACCGTTTTATCAACTACTATAGCCTCAATGTGGTTGTTTGTTTCAAAGACAAGTATAAAAGGACCATCGGCAGCCCCATTTAATAAAATATGATTTTTCCCCGACATATTATAATAATCATTTTCTCTAACGATCTTGAGTTCATTCGTCATAACCTCAGCAAAACCACCAATGATCCCCCCGGTTGCTGCGGATGGCAAATATTTCTTTTTCTGCTCTTCGTTTCCAAATTTTTCTATAGGATACGCAAACAAAATATCGTGCGTAAGGAGTATCAAAGCGGTTGAAGGGCAGACCTTGCTAATCTCTTCTAAAGTCACAATCAATGATACCGTGTCCAGAGCACAACCACCAAAAGATTCGGAAATTGTAGCACCCAGTATGCCCATATCACCAAGTTGTTTGATATTTTCCTTTGGGAATACACCCTGTTTATCAAACTCATCGACTTTTTCTGATATTATTTCTTTGGCAAATTTTTTGATTTCATTCTTTAATAATAAAGATTCTTTACTCAATTCCATTGTCACTCCTTTTTGTATCCGATTTCCCTGATTATCTCAAGGGCAATCTGACCCCTTTGAATTTGATTGGTTCCTTCATATATTTGCGTAATCTTTGCGTCGCGGAGCATCTTCTCAACATTATATTCTCTTAACAATCCATAAGGTCCCATAATTTCAATTGCCTCAAGGGTAGTCTTCATTGCAATATCAGATGGGAATAGTTTTGCAAACGAAGCAGGTTTTGTCGTATTCTTTATTCCCGCATCAATGGAACGAGCCGCAGCGTAAATTAATGCACGGGCTGACTCAATCTCAGTAGCCATATCGGCGACCTTGCGTTGAATATATTGATTGCCAAGGAGATTTTTTTCTGCCGCAAATTTCAGAACGGCTTCATACGCGCCCTGAGCCACACCAAGTCCAATTGCACCGACGCCGGGCCTGGCACGATCAAAATTTCGCATTGTATAAATAAATCCCATTCCTTCTTTTCCCATCAAATTATCTTTTGGCACTTTGCAATCAGAAAAAACAAGCTCAGTCGTGGTGGAAGTGCGGATACCTAATTTATTCTCGTGTTTCCCAAATTCAAAGCCAGGCATACCTTTTTCCACGATAAATGCAGAAATGCCTCTTGCACCCCGAGATTTATCGGTTGAGGCAAGAACCACATAGATATCGGCAATACTGCCATTTGAAATAAATTGTTTAACACCATTTAAAATATAATAATCACCTTCTTTTTTTGCTGTAGTCTGAATATTTGCCACATCACTTCCTGCCTGTGCTTCAGTAAGTCCAAAAGCGCAATAGAGCTCACCGCTGGCAATCTTTGGTAAATATTTCTTTTTCTGCTCCTCTGAAGCGAAATATATTATCGGTCCAGAACCAAGTGCTCCCACTGCATAAGCAGTAGCAACACCTGCACAAACACGTGCCACCTCTTCGCAGGCAATGCTCATATCCATAATCTTTGCACCAGTTCCGCCATATTCTTTAGGGATAAAGATTCTTAAAAGCCCTTCTTTTGCCATTTTATCAATTATCTCACGAGGAAATTCAGCATTTTTATCAAGTTCATCGCGCATGGGTAGAATCAGTTCTTCAGCAATTTTTCGGACCTTCTCCTTTAGTGCCTTTTCTTCATCTGTAAAAAAGTATTCCATAAACCTCCTTCTCAAAAATTTATAATTCTTAATTTTATAAATTTTTTAATAAAAGTCAATATTGCCAACTGCTGAGTTTCCTCCACCTGCTCTCCTCTTTGATGGCTGAGAAAAAAGTGGCAGTATGAGAAATCCACAAGTTTTTCAAATATTTTGAATTTAAATTTCAAAAATGTAAAGAGAACTCGGTACTAAATGATTTTTATACTTGACTTGAAAATAAATTTGGATAGCATATATTTATGACAATATATGAAAAACTTTTTTTTGTGATACTAATCTTTTGTTTATCCGCCAGTTGCAGTAAAAAAAAGAGTGAGGAAAAAATTATTGTTAAAAGGATTAAACCGCCACCTGAAGGAATGGTGCTT
>CBFGJP010000076.1:0-11691 GCA_965649105.1 Caldifarciminota bacterium | reverse complement strand
TCGTAGCCCAGGACTTATGGCGTCCCCCTGTTTCCAATCTTTAAATGCCATTAGTTCCATGATTATAACTAAATTATATCCAAATTCAACATAGGAGGTATTATGTTAGGCTTGGTTCAAGAGCCAAAATTTTGTGCTAAAATAAAACTCATTGGTGTTGGTGGGGCTGGGTGCAATACTGTAAGTTTTGCCCATGCCTTTGGTATTGAGGGTGTCGAACTTGTCGCTGTTAATACTGATGCCCAGCACCTTCAATATTATTGTCAGGCTTCGGAGAAGATTCAGATTGGCATAAATTTGACAAGAGGGCTTGGTGCGGGCGGTGATCCGGAAACCGGGCGTAAAGCGGCCGAAGAATCACGAGAGGAAATAAAAAATATTGTTAAGGACGCAGATATGGTTTTTATCGCCTGTGGAGAAGGAGGTGGCACGGGAACGGGTGCCTCACCGGTAATTGCCAAGGAAGCAAAGGACGCAGGTGCTCTTGTCATTGCGGTAGTAACCAAACCCTGGAGTCATGAAGCACCACGAAAATTGAAGATAGCAGAAAGAGGTATAGAAGAGCTCGGTGAAGTTGTTGATACATTGATCTGCATACCCAATGATAAGATCAACATGGTATTTCCTCAAGATCAGAATGCAGTTGATACACTGAAGTCGGGAAATATTGTGCTCTTCAATGCCATCAAAGGTATCGCCGAATTGATAACAAAGCCTGGTATAATGAACCTTGATTTCGCCGATGTTCGTGCGGTGATGACCGAGAAAGGCAAGGCAATACTTGGACTTGGTATCAGCGAAGGTGAAAATCGTGCAACCCAGGCTGCTCAGGCAGCAATCTCTTCGCCGCTTCTGGATAATATTTCCATCAGCAGTGCAAAGGGTATTTTGATAAATATCAGTGGTTCAGATGTAAAAATGAAAGAGGTTACGGAAGCAGCAAATCTAATAATGGGCGCGGTCAATAATGTTGATGTCAACGCTAAAATTGGACTTGTGGTTGATGAAACTATGAATAATAAGGTTCAAATCCTCGTCGTCGCAACCGGCATCACAGAAGAGATTCTTGAATCAAAAATTGATGTTGGAATACGTCCCGAAAATCTTGATTGGCCCACATTTAAACGGCGTGAAGCTAAAAAAGAAACCAAGGAAAAATCATATAATCCTAATGACCTTGATATACCAACCTTCTTGAGAAGGCAGGTGGATTAAAACTGAGAGATAAGAATTGATATCTTCTGTTTTTTAAAGGATTGCATTATGAGTAATAAAATTTATGATTTATTAATTATTGGAGCGGGTCCGGCAGGTTTAACTGCAGGAATTTATGGGGCACGATCAGGATTGAATACCGGTATCATTGAAAAGGGAATCTCAGGCGGGATAATGACGACTACGGATTTTATTGAAAATTATCCTGGCTTCCCCGATGGTATAACCGGAAATCAACTTGGTGATTTAATGAAAAGACAGTGCCAACGCTTTGGTGTTGAGATCATTAATGGTGAAGCAAAGGAGATAAAAAAAGAAGATGGGAAATTTCTTGTCCGTTTAGAAAATACGGCAATTTTTTCACAGACTGTTATCATTGCTACAGGTTCATCCCCGCGTCGATTAAATGTTCCGGGTGAAGAAAAATTTCTTGGTCGGGGTGTAAGTTATTGTGCTACTTGTGATGGACCGCTTTTCAAAAAACAGGATATTGCAATCATCGGTTGCGGAAATTCAGGGCTTCAGGAAGGGCGCTTTCTTTTGAAATTTGTGCGTTCCATCACATTTGTTGAATTTTTGCCCAAAATTACCGGCGACAAAATTCTATATGATTATTTTGCTAATAATGAAAATGTAAAATTTTTGCTGGGGCATGAAGTTATAAGTATTGATGGTGAAATGCGTGTGGAATCAATAAAAGTTAAAAATAGAAAAACGGGCGAAGAGATGGATATAAAAGTAAGTGGGATATTTATTTATGTCGGATTGATACCTAATTCGCAGTTTATAAAAGAGCTTTTGAAGACCGATGAAAATGGTTTTATCATAACCAATGAGAATTATGAAACATCAGTACCGGGAATTTTCGCCGCCGGTGATGTAAGAGCAAAAAAGATTCGTCAGGTCATAGTGGCATGCAGTGAGGGTGCTCAGGCAGCTATCAGCGCCTACCACCATCTAAATGCTTGATTAAAATTTACCAAAATTGCCCTTGATTTGAATCGGATACTGGATATACTCAGATGATGGAAAAAATATTACTCTTTTTTGCGATGGCGATGCTGGTTCTATTTGTACTGGTATCCAGAGTTTTTACACCAATCTGGTTGTTGATCCTCGCAATCTTTGTTTTGTGGCCCTATCGAAGAATAAAAGAAGTGCGACCAGTATTTTTTGCTCCACTTTTTCTATTAGGTGCTTATCTAATCATCTATTATTTTTATATACTTATCCCCTTTATTGTCGGTACGGGTATTGCATATATTGTTGCGCCCCTTATTGATAGATTAGAACAAAAAAAGACCCCGCGGATTTTGGCGATTCTTATGGTACTTTTGCCTTTGATTGCGATAGTTCCGCTTATTATATTTTTATTAACAATAAACCTAATTGGTGAGGTTAAAATTTTAATTGAAAAAATTCCTGAGCTGATCGAGCGTAGTAAATTGATTATCAACGGAATAATTCAGAGATTTGATACAATCGGTGTTACAATCAATCAGGAGGTAGTGCTTAATGCGATAAATAATTATTTTGGAACTCTGCTTAATGGATTGATTCAAACCATTTTGCAGATTGGCCAGGGAGTAAGGGGAATAATATTTCTTTTATATAATTTTATTTTGACACCTGTTATTTCCTATATTATACTTGATGGACGCGAAAAGATTGCAACATGGGTCAAAAATTTGTTACCCAAAGAAGAACAACAGGGATTTGAAAATTTTATTAAAAAACTGAATTTGAGTTTTTCACGCTATTTTCGCGGACAATTTGTTTTAATGCTTGTGGTCGGTTTTATTATAGGTTTCTTGTTATGGATCTTCGGGGTGCGCTATTATGTTTTTTTAGGAATCGTTGCAGGATTTTGTAATCTAATTCCCAATGTGGGTTTTGTGTTGAGTCTGGTCGTCGCCATTATTATTGGACTTTTGACCCCACCACCTCAGATTACAATACTAAAAATATTATTAGTTTATTTGAGTGAACAATTATTGGAAAATTTTCTCCTGGGACCAATTATCATCGGGAGGGCAGCGCGTTTAAATCCGGTAGTCGTTATTCTTGCCCTTATCCTGGGTGGAGCAATTGCTGGATTTTGGGGTTTGGTCCTTGCGGTACCAACCGTGATATTCCTGCGTGAATTCTTAGATCAATTTTTGGGTGTAAGGTTATGAAGCCCTAACCTGCTTTTATTAAATCCTTAGTTATTTTCTAAATAGGAAAGAATCCTTACCCGGCTTCGGATTCTGCTGATTTTTCGTCAACGAGGGCAATTTTTTGGAATTTTCTAAATCCAGTTCCGGCCGGAATTATCCTACCGACAATGACATTTTCTTTTAATCCTTCAAGATTATCAACCTTTCCTTCAACGGCTGCATCAGCGAGAACCTTGGCTGTTTCCTGGAATGAAGCAGCAGAGAAGAAAGATTCGCTGGATAGGGCAGCCCTGGTGATTCCTAAAAGCTGGGGCCGATATATAGCCGGTTTGAACTCTTCACCCTGGCTAACCATATAATTTTGATTGGTTTCTATTACCCGTCTTTTTTCAACGATTTCACCATTGACAAAAGGTGTGGAGCCCGGATCCTCAATTTTTACTTTCTGCAACATCTGACGTACAATTACCTCAATATGTTTATCGTCGATTTTTACATCCTGAATCCGATAGACCTCAAGAATTTCGTTAACCAGAAATCTTTGCGTCTCCATCGGTCCTTTGATTCTTAAAATATCATGGGGATCTATGGGTCCTTCACACAACGGATCGCCTGCCTTGATTTGTTCTCCCGAATGAACTTTTAGATATCTTGATGTTGGTATTTTATAAACCTTTTTATCTCCTGCCTCCGGTGTCACGGTTATTATCCAGGTTCCTTTCTCTTCCTCAATATCAACAAATCCATCAATTTCTGAAACGACCGCAGCGTCCTTTACATATTTTGCTTCAAAAAGTTCTTCAACTCTCGGAAGCCCACCAGTAATATCTTTACTCTTTCCAATTTCTTTGGGAATACGTGCAATCAATGCTCCCGGCGTTATTATTTCATCCTTTTTTACCATAAGATATGCGCCGGCCGGAATTGAGAAACTCTTTATTTCTTTTTCAGTCTTCGGGTCACAGATAATGATCTTAGGATGAAGTTTGCGCATACGGTCTTCAACAATTACTGCCTGTTTACCACCGGATCTCTCATCCACCCAATTTTCCTGAAGCGTCAAATTTGGTTCTATGTCTTTGTATTTTACTCTGCCGCCGACCGGTGATACAATTGGAATAGAATAAGGATCCCACTCAAATAATATTTCACCTTCTTTGACCAGCTGTTTTTCTTTTACATATATTGTAGCGCCAATTGGAATATTATAGACAGTTTTGCGTGTTTTTTCTTTTGCAGTTTCCTTACCTTTGGGAATTTCTTTTAATATTATCCTGCCTTTGTCATTTAAACTGATAAGTCTCCCACTGGCATTTTCAACTACCGATATTTTTTCAAACAAAATTTCACCATCAAAGTCAGCAGCACGTTCAGTGCTTTCGGCAATTCTGAGTGCAGCTCCGCCAACATGGAAGGTTCTCAAGGTAAGCTGCGTACCTGGTTCGCCGATTGATTGCGCTGCAATAATACCTACAGCCTCACCAAGCTCTACCATTCGGCCAGTCGCCAGATTCCTGCCATAACATTTAGCACAGAGTCCAACCGGTGCTTCACAGGTCAAAATTGAACGAACCTTTACGCTACTAATACCTCTTTTTTCTATTTTCTCCGCAGTTTCATCATCTATTTCTTCACCGGCCTTCACCATAACTTCATTGGTGGTGGGATCGATAATGTCAATTAAGGCAACACGTCCCTTAATCCTTTCGCTCAGTGGTTCAACTATTTTTTCGCCTTCTTTTAGAGCTGTAATCTCCTGTCCTAAAATCGTTCCGCAGTCTTCAATAGTGATTGTAACATTCTGGGCTACATCAACGAGTCTTCGGGTTAGATAACCAGCATCCGCAGTTTTTAAAGCCGTGTCTGCTAATCCTTTTCTGGCTCCATGAGTTGAGATAAAATATTCAAGAACGGTAAGACCCTCTTTACAGGATGATTTTATTGGTGTTTCAATTATTTGCACTGCACTGACCTTGCGTTGCGGTTTAGACATCAATCCGCGCAGTCCGCATATCTGATTTGCCTGATTTCGTGAACCCCTTGCACCTGATTCTACCATCATATACAAGGGATTAAATCCATCACGATCTTGTCCTAATTCTTTAATCAGTTCTTCTTCTATATCACTGGCTACTTTTGTCCAAGTGTCGATTACCTTATTATATCGCTCGGTTTCTGATATCAATCCTCGTTTATGGGCATTATTAATGTCGGTAATCTCTTTTAAACCTTCACTCCATAATTTTTCTTTATCTTTGGGGCTCTTCATGTCATCGATACCGATGGTCAAACCAGAACGGGTTGCATATTCAAAACCGAGTTTTTTAAAGTTGTCAAGAAGTTCAACTGTCTTTGTGGTACCGAACTTGTTTAGACATTCATCAACAATTGCCGCAATTTTTTTCTTGGTCAAGGTTTCATTTTTAAAACGCATCTCTTCGGGCAATAATTGGTTAAAAATGACTCTACCGGGTGTGGTTTCAATCTTTTTATCTTTGTATTTATATAATATCGGATTATGAAGAGAAAGATATTTATTTTCTAAGGCAAAGTTAATTTCATCAATGTCATCATATAATTTTACCGGTTTGGCATTTCCACGTACCTTTGTAAGATAATGTAGTCCAATTACAATATCCTGAGTTGGAATCATCATCGCCTTGCCGTTTGCTGGACTTCTGATATTGTGAATAGAAAGCATTAGCAGGTATGATTCCATTATAGCCTCAGGTGATAATGGAATGTGGACGCTCATTGTATCACCATCAAAGTCAGCATTATACGGCACGCATACAAGTGGATGAATAGCAATAGCACGTCCTTCTTTCAGGACTGGTAAAAATGCTTGAATTGATACCCGATGGAGCGTTGGTGCTCTATTTAATAAAACAGGATGTTCTTTTATTACTTCTTCTAAAATCTCATATACTTCAGCAGAACGAGAACGGACTAATCTTCGTGCGCTTCGTTCCGAGTCAACAACTCCTCTTTCTTCAAGTTTACGAATGATCATAGGTTTGAATAATTCAAGTGCCATTTCTTTTGGAATACCGCATTCATATAATTTTAGATTCGGGTCCACAACTATCACTGACCTACCGGAATAGTCTACTCTCTTTCCCAACAGATTTCTACGGAATCTTCCCTGTTTACCTTTCAATGCGTCAGCTAGGGATTTTAATGGTCGATTACCCCTTCCTTTAATCGGCCTCGTTCGTCTTGAATTATCAAGCAGGGCATCAACCGCATCCTGGAGCATTCTTTTTTCATTACGGACAATTACTTCGGGTGTTTTAATTCCAGAAAGTAATTGTTTAACACGATTATTGCGAGTAATTACCCGTTTATAAAGATCATTGAGATCGCTCGTCGCATATCTACCACCTTCAAGTGCAACCAGAGGTCTCAAATCAGGTGGAATTACAGGAATTCTTGTTAACATCATCCATTCCGGGCGATTTCCGGAAAATCTCAATGCTTCAACCAATTTTAGTTTATTCAGAAGTTTTATTTTACGCGCTTCAAGCGTTTCCTTTTCGAGTTTGGTTCTAAGGTCTGTGGCAAGATTCTCTAAATCTATCTCTTTCAATAGGTCATAAATGGGCTGTCCCCCGGTATCGGCCCTGAAACCTTCATAAATTTTCATTTTTATGTCTCGATATTCTTCTTCGTTGATAATGCTACCCTTGGGATAAGGGGAATTACCGGGTTCCACTACTATAAAATCTTCGTAATTTAATATCCTTTCCAATTGATTTATTGTTAGATCCAAAAGCAATCCGATTTTACTTGGTGGAATTTTGTAAAAGAAGATATGAGCAACGGGTACGGCAAGATCAATATGCCCCATTCTTTCGCGGCGGACCGATGCTGGTTGTACTTCTACACCACACCGGTCACAGACAGTCCCCCGGTATTTTGCCTTTTTATATTTCCCACAGGCACATTCAAAATCCTTTACCGGTCCAAATATTTTTTCGCAGAATAATCCATCCTTTTCTGGCCTTTGCGTCCTATAATTTATCGTATCAGCCCTTGTGACTTCGCCTTTTGACCAGGATAGAATTGCCTCAGGTGAGGCAAGACTCAATTTTATTCCCGTGAAATCGGTAAAATCAAATAACTCTGGAGGATTATGCTTCATTAGACTCCTCCTTTCTCTCAAAACTTACATTCAGGCATAGTCCTTGTAACTCTTTCAGCAATACATTGAAAGATGCAGGAGCTCGTGGTTTAGGGGGATTTTTACCACGAATAAGTGCTTCGTACATATCAGCCCTACCATCTACATCATCGGATTTTACAGTTAGCATTTCTTGTAATGTGTAGGCTGCACCATATGCTTCAAGTGCCCATACTTCCATTTCACCAAGTCTTTGCCCACCGAATTGTGCTTTTCCACCCAAAGGTTGCTGGGTAATGAGTGAATATGGTCCACTGGAACGGGCGTGCATTTTTTCATCTACCATATGAATCAATTTCAACATATACATATAACCGACGGTAACTTCCGAATCAAAAGGTAGACCAGTACGCCCATCATAAAGAGTAACCTGTCCAGATTCAGGTAGCCCTGCCTCCTTTAACTTTTCTTTGATTTCTCCTAATGTGGCACCATTGAAAACCGGGGAGATGGCATGAAATTTTAATTTATCTGCCGCCCAGCCTAAATGGGTTTCAAGAATCTGTCCCACATTCATTCTTGATGGAACGCCGAGTGGATTCAACACAATGTCAATCGGAGTCCCATCCGCGAGGTATGGCATATCCTCTTCGGGGACAATTTTTGCAACAACACCTTTATTCCCGTGTCTCCCGGCCATTTTATCGCCTACCGAAATCTTTCTTTTCTGTGCAATATAGACTTTTACGATCTTTAAAACCCCATAAGGCAGTTCATCGCCACGCAGGAGCTTATCTTTTTCGATCTTCTCATCGGCTTTAAGTTGCTGAAAAGTTTCTTCATACTCTTTAATTATTTTTATTATTTTTTCGTGCAATTTTTCATTATCAACAAATTTTTCATCAGCAGTAATTTTTTCGGTGGTTAGATTGTTGAAGAATTCATCGTCGAATTTTTGCCCCTTTTTTAGGATGACTCTATCTTTATCATCACGAATAGTTGAAGAGGCGATTTGGTCCTTTAGTAATTGTTTTAATGTGTCATTGCGCACATTGATGATTTCATTGTGCGCCTGGGTGAATTCCTGTCTTATTTTTTTCTCGCGTTCTTCAATTACTGCTTTAGCCAGAGGATCTGTAGTCCTACGTGTTAATACACGTACATCAATGACAACCCCTTCGACACCCGGTTCAACACGGAGTGAAGTATCACGAACATTTGTTGATTTTTCTACAAAGATTGCGCGCATCAAACGCTCCTCGGGGGTCAGTTCACTTTCTCCTTTGGGCGTTATCTTCCCGACGAGTATATCATCGGGCCCAACTTCTGCGCCAATGCGTACTATACCAAATTGGTCAAGATCTTTACACAGTGATTCAGGAATGCCGGGGATATCCCTCGTTATTTCTTCGGGGCCCAATTTTGTTTCCCTTACTTCGCAATCAAACTCAAGAATATGAATAGATGTGAACGCATCGTTTTTCAATAGCCTTTCACTTACTACAATAGCATCTTCAAAATTATAACCAAGATAGGGTAAAAAGGCAACGAGGACATTTTTGCCTAGTGCCAACACACCTTCTTTCGTAGCATAGCCATCAGCGAGAATTTGACCTCTTCTAATCGTATCTCCGATCTGCACCAATGGTCTTTGATGAATGCAGGTATTTTGATTGGATCGGATGAATTTTGATAGTTGATATTTTATTTTTCTCCCTTTGTTATTTCTTATAACAATCTGATTCGAATCTACATAATCAACAATCCCGTCGTCATCTGCAATTAGTATCGTCCCTGAATCCCGGGCAACTTTGCTTTCCATACCTGTTTGAACAAGTGGTTTATCAGGATTTATTAAAGGGACTGCCTGGCGTTGCATATTTGAACCCATCAGAGCCCTGTCAGCATCATCGTGCTCTAAGAAAGGTATCAAAGAAGCCGTCGGGCTGAATACCTGTTCGGGTGAAACATCCATATAATCAACTTCTTCAGGAGGAACCATCGGGAATTCGCCTTTCCGACGACAGAGCACACGATCCGCTAAGATCCGCCCATTTTTATCAACTGGTGTATTTGCTTGAGCAATTGTATATTTATCTTCTTCATCAGCCCTGAGGTAAACAAATTTGTTCTTAACCACACCGTTTTTTACTTCCCAGTATGGTGTGACAATAAACCCGTATTCGTCTATCCGGGCGTAACTGGACAAACTGGAAATTAATCCAATATTTGGGCCTTCAGGTGTTTCTATGGGACAAATGCGACCATAGTGTGAATAATGAACATCGCGTACTTCAAAACCGGCAGTCTGTCGGGTAAGTCCACCTTGACCTAAAGAAGAGATGCGGCGTTTGTGTGTCATTTCTGAAATTGGATTTGTTTGTTCCATAAATTGTGATAACTGAGATGTGGTAAAAAATTTCATTAATATATTAGAGACAAGATGGGGATTAATAAGGTCCTGAGGTGAGAGGTCCTTTTCTTCCATTAAAGAAGCCTTTTCTTTTACACTCTGAATGAGCTGGGTTATCGCCTGTTTAAATTGAGTTTCCAGTAACTCTCCGACTCTTCTTACACGGCGATTACCAAGATGGTCAATGTCGTCTGGTTCAAATTCTTTATTGGCAAATTTTAGTAATTGTTTTAATACCTTGATTAGATCTTCCTTGGTAAAACTTGTGTCTGTCAGTTCTTTTTTGATATCCAGTCGCTGGTTAAGTTTGAAACGGCCGACTTCACCAAGATCAAAATAATTCTTGTTAAAAAGAAGGTCATTAATGTAATTTGTCGCAAACTCCGGGGTCGGTGGTGGAATCGATCTTAACAACGAATAAATTTTTCTTGCGGCATCCTCAACCGTTAGTGTTTCCGGGTCTTTTTTAATTGTATTCGCTAAAATAGAAAGACCTGCATCATGCGCATCTACGACCTTTACCTTTTTCACAGAATTACTTTTCAATATTTCATAATTTGTTTCGTCGATCAGGTCCAGGACCCCCAATTGAACATTATCAAACTCATATTTTTCGGCAAGAAAGTAATTCTTTGATTCGTCTATATCGATGATTTTTGTTGGGTAAAAAAGGTTCACTATATCTTCATTTTTTATATAACCAAGACTTTTTAAAAATAGTGTTCCGGATATTCTTTTCTTCCGGTCAAGAATAGCCCACAATATATTTTGGGGATCAACGATGAATTCTATCCATTGTCCATGATATGGTATGACCATTGCCGAAAAATTATCGTTTTCTTCACTAAAGTAAACACCAGGCGATCGGTGAATTTGGTTTACGATAACTCTTTCTACACCATTAATGATAAATGTCCCTCTATATGTCATTAATGGCAAATCGCACAGATATATCTCCTGTTCTACAACGGAACGTAGTGTATTATCTTCTTTAGATAAAAGTTGGAAAGTGACTCGTAACGGCAAAGAATAAGTAACTCCCTTTTCAATTGCTTCCTGAACTGAGTACTTAGGAGAACCGAGGCGATGTGATATATAGCGCAATTCGTATTTGTTGTGAATTCCTCTTATCGGAAATGCCTCGGTGAATATTCGCTCTAATGCAACATCGCGAAACTTTTTAAATGATTCGGTTTGGATCTCAAGAAGATGGGGCATGTCAAAAACAACTTTATTTTTTGAAAAATCATATATATTATTCATATGCCTCCTATTTTGTCTACAGGTACTTGGGTTGGGAGGCTGGAAATTCCAGGCTCAAATCCCAACCCAAAAACCATGATTATTTTACTTCAACTGTTGCCCCGACTTCTTCAAGTTTGGTTTTGAAATTTTGTGCCTCTTCTTTTGTGGCACCCTCTTTTATAACCTTTGGAGGGTTGTCAACGAGGTCTTTTGCCTCTTTTAATCCTAAACCAGTAAGTTCTCTCAGCACTTTTAATACTTGTATTTTCTTATCACCACTGGCGGTTAATGTTATTGTAAATTCGCTCTTTTCCTCAGTTGCTGCTTTTGCTGGTTCGGCACCAGAAACTGGTTGGGCAACCACCTGAACCGGTGCAGAAGCAGTAACACCAAATTTTTCCTGGAGCGCCTTTACAAGTTCTGAGAGTTCAAGGACAGTAAGGTTGCTTATATCATCAACTAATTCAGCAACGCTTCTTTTTGTTTTTGTTGTCATTTCTTACCCCCTTATTTAATTATTAACTTTATTTTTAATT
>CBFGJP010000075.1:0-11851 GCA_965649105.1 Caldifarciminota bacterium | reverse complement strand
AATATTCTTGAACCGATAATCGGTTTTATTTTATAATCATTAGCAAATTTTAAAAATTCACTGAGTCCAAAAAATGTATCATCCACAATACCACAACCCGGTATACGATATTCTTTCAATGTGTCAAACAATGCTCTGAAATCAGAACCACCAAGGCCGTAGTTGCTATGATAAAGAAGGGGGATATACATCATTCTTAAGTTTTTGGTTGATCGGCATAGATGCTGGTATGGCCTCCGGGGCATAGTTTTTTGGTAGCAAAGATCTTTGCTGGCAATATTGAATTGAAGCCGAATTTTAAACGTGCCCGATCGAGTGCATAGTTCAATCTGACCAATCGGTTTTCATTGGGAAAAAATATTGAGCGCTGGAACCCACTATACTCAAAATTGGAAACGGCAATTCCAATAAGCCTTATCCTTTTATTTTCCCTTAATATATCCTTTAGTATCGGGAGACAACTTCTATAAATAACCTGCTGGGAATTGGTGCTTGAGGGCAATTTTATCCTGCGCGTAATGGTTCTAAAATCTGAGAATCTTATCTTCAAAGTACACACCCTTGCACCCAGGGTATTTTTTCTCAATCTCTGGCAGAGCGATTCAAGAAGTCCATAAAACACCAAGGTTATCAATTCCAGATTTTTAGTATCCTCTATAAGGGTTGTCTCCTGACTCATTGATTTCATACTGCGCAAAATTTTGTAATCTCCACCTGTAATGAATGACTTGATAGCAAGATAATTTTTACCTATTGCAGTCTCCAGAATCCAGTCTGGCGTATTGTAGAATTCTCCAACTGTATTGATATTCAAATTTTTTAGCACCCCAAATGTCTTCGGTCCGATACCTGGCAGGACATCAACAGACAGAGGAAAAAGGAAGTTCCTTTCCTCTTCGGGTTTTATCATCAATAAACCATCGGGTTTTGACTGGTCGCAGACAATCTTTGCAATCACCTTTGTACGGGCAATACCAATAGAACAAGGAAGTTTAAGACAATTTCTGATCATTTGTCTTAATTTTCTTGCTAATTCCAGTGGTGGTCCAAATAATCTTTCAGTTCCCCTTATGTCAACGAATGCCTCATCAATAGATGACATTTCTACGACTGGTGAATAATGATAAAGTATTTGTTCAAATCTCTCCGAAAAATCATTATATATGGCGAATTTTGGCTTTATAAATACTGCCCCAGGGCATAACTTATATGCCTTGGAGATAGGCATTCCCGATTTTATCCCCCATGCTCTTGCCTCGTAGGAAGCAGAAGCAACTACCCCTCTTTCCCCGGGCAATGCGCCAACGACCACGGGCTTTCCATTTAGTTCCGGATTCAATGCCCGTTCCACTGAAACAAAAAATGCATCTAAATCAACGCAGAGATACATGGTTATTAGATTTGGGTTAGGAGACTGGTATGGGTCAGATTCCCCAACCCCTACCCTATTTTCCTTACTATCCCCACTACCTTCCCGATTATCTCAAACGGCTTTTCTATTATTGGATATACATCATTCTCGGGCTTGAGTACAAAATTTCCATTTATCCTCTTTAATCGCTTTATTGTCGTCTCACCTTCAATGATTGCGACGATAATATCCCCTTCATTAGCACTTTTATCAGGACGAACAACGGCCAGGTCTCCCTCATAGATATGGGCATTTACCATACTATCACCCTTTACCTTTAGCAGAAAACAGTCCTGCCAGGATAAAGGATTGAAATAACCTTCAATCTCTTCAAATGCAAGTTCAGGTAATCCTGCAGCAACCCTGCCCACTATCGGCAACTTTTTTGGTTCTATTCTCAAACCCCTTGCTTTTGTTTCCACCTTTATTATCAATCCTTCACGGGCAAGATTATCAATATGTACCTTTACCGCCTTTGTGCTTCTTAAACCCACAATGCCGGCAATCTCCCGGATTGTTGGCGGGTAGCCATAGTCTCTAACAAAATCCTGGATTGCCTTGAGAATCTGTTCTTTTCTCCTCATCAAACCTCCTTATCCCAACCCATTAACCATCTTTAGTAAACATTTGTTTACATATATATTATACCAACAATTTTGGAATCGTCAAGGGGTAAAATGCATTTATACCCTTGACAACCTTTACTTTTTAATTATAATATATACAGTGAAAAACGGGTTTTTTTCACATTTTTGGCATTTAATCCCTTTAATTTTTTATTAAAAAATAACCTGAAAGGAGGTGTCAATTTAAATGACTAAGATAGTGGTTTATGAAGGCGAATCTTTCGACAATGCGATGCGCCGATTTCGTAAGTCTGTAGAGCGCGCTGGTATCCTTCGTGCTATAAAAAAACACGAAGTTTATGAAAAACCAAGCGAAAGAAAAAAAAGGCGCCTACTCGCAGCCAGAAAAAAAGAACTTAAAAGGCAGCGGGAGGAATTATAGAAAGAACCCATGCCGAGCAGGTTCTTGAACTTCCTAAAGTCCTAAATATCCTTTCTGAATATTGTCAGACAGAACCCGGTAAATTAAAGGCACATAATATTCTTCAATTCAGGAAACAAGAACTTGCTGAATCAGAGTTGATGAAAATTGAAGAAATTAGGAAATCCGGAGAAAGAGTGGATTTTTACATCCCGTTTATGCCAGGCGAACTCAGAACACTTCTTCTCACACAAGCTTACCTGCCCATTGATATTCTTCATACCATGCGCCTCTTCCTCACGCATCTGAGAACCCTGAAGAACAGGTATGAAAAAGGAAAACTAAAAAATTATTTTGATCGATTCCATAATTTTGATGATATAATTGAAGAAATAAATAAAAGGATTGATGAAAACAAAGAAATAAAAAATGATGCATCACCGGTTCTTTTTAAAATTAGAATGAGAAAAAGGACACTCTATAACCATATAAAAAATGTATTGAAGGAAATACTCACTTCTTCATCACACCTTTTCACTGAATTGAATATTGTTGAAAGAAACGGTCGGTATGTATTACCCGTCAAAACAAGTTTGAAACACAGCATTCCAGGAATTGTTCATGCATATTCAAACTCTGGCGAAACTGTATTTGTTGAACCAATGCAAACAGTTGAATTTGGTGCCGAACTCGTAGAACTCGAAAAAAAAGAACAGGATGAAATAGTTAATATTCTGAAGGCATTAACATCAAAAATCAAACTGATTATTGAATCCATTGAATCGGATATCGATTACGCTGCAAATCTTGATTTACTATTCGCAAAGGTAATGTACGCTTCAGATTATAATTGCACTATGCCCATTTTCGGTAACCATCTTAATATAAAGAATGGATATCATCCATTATTAAAGCACTTAAAAAAAGATACGGTCCCTTTAAATCTAAATATGTCTGCCGATAAAAAAGTTCTGCTCATTTCCGGACCGAATGCGGGTGGAAAGACAGTTGTATTAAAAACCGTGGGCTTACTTTGTCTTATGGCAAAATTTGGTATGTTCATTCCCGCTGATGAAGGAACAATCATTCCATTTTTTGATGAGATATATGCCGACATAGGCGATGAACAGAGCCTTGAATCTGACCTCTCAACATTTGCTGCACATTTATTACAGATAAAATATGCACTTGAATCTAAAAATGGTAAAAACCTTGTGCTCCTTGATGAATTGATGAATCAGACATCGGTTGAAGAAGGCTCGGCACTTGCTTCAGCAATAATGGAAGAACTTGCCCAGAGGAATAACACGGTCCTGGCGACGACGCATAACGAAAGTCTCAAAATATATGTGAGCAAAAAGAAAGATATGATAAATGCCGGCATGGAATTTACTGATAAACCAACTTACCGTCTCATACTCGGCATTCCTCAACCGAGTAACGCTATAAAACTTGCCGAGCAAATGGGACTGGACAAGGTTGTTATTGAAAAAGCAAAATCATATCTGGATAGAGAAAAAGAATCATTAAACGAACTTTTTGAAAATTTGTCTAAAGAGTTGGCCATAGTCCAAGAAGAAAAAGATAAACTTAACCGCTTGATTTCTGAATATGATTACAAAATCGCTGAGTTCAATTCTAAAAAGAATAAAGAAATGGCTGAATTGAAAGAAAAATATCAGAAAGAACTGTTAAAAGCAAAACATCGCATCGAAGAACTGGTGAGAACTCTGAGAAAAGAAGGTGCAAAGCCTGAAGTGGTTAAAGAAACCAAAGAATTTTTTAAAGAAGAATTGAAAAAAGAAGAATCAAAAATACCTTATTATCCAAAAATAGGTGAAATGGTCAAAATAAAGGGATCAAACCGGGCTGGCGTGGTTCTTGCCCAACATCAGGGAAGATTCAAAATTGGTTTTAATAATCTATTTTTCTGGGCAAGGCCGGAAGAAATTGAACCCGAAGCAAGATAATGGTAGAAAGAGATAAAATAGACGAGATAGTCCGGCAGACCGATATAGTCGATCTAATCTCTCAATATATCCAATTAAAAAAGGTGGGTAAAAATTATCGTGCCCTATGCCCATTCCATTCTGAAAGGACTCCTTCATTCTATGTCAGTCCGGAAAAAGGTATTTACTATTGTTTTGGATGTAAGAAGGGTGGCAACGCGATAAGTTTTCTAATGGAATATGAACATCTTGATTTTCCCGATGCCCTGCGGCGTCTGGCAAAAAATTTAGGAATTGAGATGGATACTACAAAAAATTTGAAATATAAAGAATTATACGAGGTAAATGAATTCGCCGCTCAGTTTTATACCCTGGCACTCACTAAAGATATTGGACGGAGGGGGCAAAATTATCTTAAAGAAAGAAAAATTGATCCAGAAAAATTAAAGGAATTTCGCCTTGGTTATGCACCAAGTTCAGGCGGTTTGATCACATTTATGAGACAGAAGGGCGTCAATGTTGAAAAATTGATACAAACAGGGCTGGTTTCGCAGAACCGCGAAATATTCCACGACCGGATTATCTTCCCCATATTCAATCTTGCAGGAAGGGTGATTGGATTTGGAGGCAGGGGAATTGACGATTATATCCAACCCAAATACCTGAATTCTCCTGAGACTCCTATCTTCAAAAAAGGTGAAATACTGTATGGCTTATTTCAGGCAAAGGAGTTGATGAAAGCAAAATCTGAAGCGATCCTTGTTGAAGGATACTTTGACCTGTTGAGTCTCTATCAATCCAATATTAAAAATATCTGTGCTCCTCTGGGCACTTCCTTAACCGAGCAACAATCTCTGCTACTCTCCCGATATGCCCGGAAGGCAAATATACTATTTGATGGGGATGTCTCCGGGATAAAGGCAACGCTTCGTGCAATTGGAATTTTAATAAACGCTCAGGTGGATGTCCATATTGTAGTAATGCCTGAAGATTACGATCCTGACGAATTTATAAAAGAAAAAGGCTTAGAGACCCTCAATAATCTTATAAGTTCAGCACCGGACTTTTTCACATTTTATAAATCTGTATCGAAGATAAAGAGCGTTGAAGACGAGGCTAATTTAATAAAAGATTTGATCGAAATCATAAGTAGAATTCAGGATCCAATCAGGCTTGACCGTTACTTGAAACATACTGCCCAGTTTTTTGATATTCCCGTCGATTTATTAAGAAAAAAAGTCGAAATGGATTACCGATCTAAAAAACAAACCCAACAAGAGAAGGCAGTCCTTAAAAGGCAAAATCCAGAAGAAAAGTTGATTATTCTGATTCTCAATAATTTAAAATATTTAAGCCGGGCAAAAGAAATTATATCGACTGATGACTTTAACGATGTAAAAATCAAGAACATATTTGAGATATTATTAAAAAATGAAAATTTTTCAGTGCAGGAGATTGTTGATCTAAAGATTGAAGAAGAATTAAAAAACCGGCTCCTTGCTTCACTTATTGAATCTGAAAAATTAAACGAAGAAGATTTTGTTCAGTCGTTGAATTTTTATAAAAAGAATATTATGCGAACAAAATTAAAAATAAAAATCAGTGAAGCAATAAAAGCCGGTGATGATGAATCTTTAAAAAAATTTAAAGAAATATTGAAAAAATAATAAAGGAGCGAAATGGTAAAATATTCTCAAAAAATCTTTGAAAAAGCAAAAGAAGCAGGGAAGATTACTATAAATGATATAAATAATCTTATCCCTGATAATGTAACTCCAGAAGAGATTGATGAAGTTCTCGATCTACTTGCTCGTAATAATATTGTCATCGTTCAAAGCGAAGAAGAAGAAGTTCCCAAACCCGGTGTTGTTAAGACTGTCCAAAAAGCCGAAGAACCCATAAGGGCATATTTTAGAGAACTCGCACGCTACGGACTACTCTCTAAAGATGAAGAATATGAATTTTCTGTAAAAACTGAGGTAGGATACAGAATGCTCGTCTATAAATTACTTCCCTTCCCCTGGGCAATAAATGAGCTTATTGCGGTATGCAAACAGGTAGAACTGAAAAAAAAGAGCCTAGACCAGATTTCGCGTGTCGAAATCGAAGCAATAATGGATAAACGCACCTTCTGGGCAGAAAGGCAAAAATTTATTCGGCGTGTAAAATCGCTTGAAAAAGATTACAACGCCTTATTAAAGTTGTATAAAAAAGTAAATAAAACACCTCCCAAGTCATTGCTACGTTCTATATTCCATAAGGAACAACATGTCCGAAAGGCAATTGAAAAACTGGCGCTTCAACATTCAGTTTTAAATTGTGCAATACAAAAATTTAAAGAAGAAATTGAACAAATTGAAAAGACTGAAAAGATATTATCGAGACTGCGCGATAGGAATGCAATAAATATTTCAGTTAGAAAAAGACAAACATTACAGGCTGAATTAGGCAATACTTCTGAAACATTATTAAAAGAAGTATCCAAAATAATTGAAAACGTGGAAAATATGATAAATCGCTCTCGCCAGCGAATGATTGAGGGAAATGTAAGATTGGTGATTTCGATTGCAAAGAAATATGTGAATCGTGGGCTTGAATTTGCGGACCTCGTTGGTGAGGGAAATAATGGATTAATTAAGGCCGTAGAAAAATTTGACTATCGTAAGGGATATAAATTTTCAACCTATGCAACCTGGTGGATTAGACAGGCGATTACGAGGGCAATCGGAGACCAGGCAAGAACCGTGAGGGTACCCGCTCACATTCTTGACACAATGAATAAAGTAGCCCGAGCCCAGAGGGATATGACTCAGGACCTTGGTCGTGAACCAACGATTGAAGAAATAGCCCAGCATCTTGATTTACCAACCGACAAAGTTAGAATGGTCCAAAACATTTCTCTCATTCCGATTTCTCTTGATAAGCCGATTGATGATGAAGAATCAAGTTTTGTTGGCGATTTCATAAGCAACCCGATGTCAGATTCACCAGCAAGAAGGGCAGCAATATCAATTTTGAGAGACAAATTTAATGAAATACTAAAAGAGCTTCCCAAGCGAGAAGAACAGATTATCCGCATGAGATTCGGGCTTGGAAACAGTCCGCAAATGACACTCGAACAAATTGGTCGGAAATTCAATATTACTCGGGAAAGAGTCCGGCAGATTGCAGAAAAGGCATTGAAAAAATTGAAACATCCAAGCAAACGTAGGAAATTGTATCCGTATTTAGATTTAACTGAAATGTAATAAAACTATAAATGCTTGCTATTTCAGTATTGTTCCACTCGGGGGTTATAAAATGGCTCGATACGATGTAGTAATAATCGGTGCTGGTCCGGGTGGATATCCCTGTGCAATCAGATTGGGTCAATTAAAGAAAAACATTCTCGTTGTAGAATCAAGTGAACTTGGTGGGGTATGTCTGAACCGCGGTTGTATTCCCACCAAGGCATTGAGTTTTGCCGTTGAAATTATAGAAAACTGCCACAAAGCACAGAAAATGGGTATGAAAATAGTAAATAATGGATTTGACCTGATGGCTCTTCGGAACCACACTGAAAGTGTAGTAAAAAGATTACGGGCTGGGATTGAATATCTTTTCAAAAATAATAATGTACAATGGAAAAAGGCAAGGGCAAGAATTTTATCTGAACATAGAATTGAACTGGAGAGTAATGGCGCGTCTGAATATATTGAAGCAGAAAATATTGTAATTGCCACCGGCACCGAAATCATTGCACTGACTGGGTTTGAATTTGATGGAAAATATATTACCAATACCGATGATGCCTTAAAATTGAATGATATTCCCGAAAAATTACTTGTTGTAGGTGCTGGTGCCTGTGGACTTGAACTTGCGACTATCTATGCCTGTTTGGGAAGCAAAGTAAAAGTTGTAGAAATTATGGAGCAGATTCTACCGGGCATGGAAGCAGAACTCTGCGAGAACCTATATAAAATTTTGAAAAAGAATGGTATTGAGATATTACTGAAATCAACAGTTCAAGGATACCAGTTTGAAAATAACAAGATAAAAGTAGCGATCAAAGGACCCGAATCAACCAGCGCTGAAGAGTTTGACCGAATATTAATTACGGTGGGTAGAAAACCGACTGACTTTGCATTCAAAAATCTCGGCATTGAAGTCGATAAAAAAGGATATATATTGGTTGATGATGTTTATCGAACAAACATAAAAAATATCTTCGCTATCGGTGACATAATTGGTCCGCCCTTGCTGGCGCACAAGGCAACAAAACAGGGAATTGAAGTGGCGGAGATTATCGCCGGCATTTATAATACAAAAAAATCACATAATAATATTCCTTCGTGTGTCTTCACCATTCCACCTTTATCTTCGGTTGGACTCACGGAAAAAGATGCAATTGAAAAAGGATATAAAATTAAAATTGGTAGATTCCCTTATCGTGCCTCAGGCAAGGCATTATCAATGCTTGAGACCGAAGGGATTGTTAAGATTGTGGCTGAGGAAGATGGCACGATTCTGGGTATACATATACTCGGTGCCGAATCACCAAGTCTGATCGGTGAAGGCATTCTCGCATTGGATAAAAAATTGAAGGTTGGTGATATTGCGGAAATTATCCACCCCCATCCTACCCTGACCGAGGCAGTGGGCGAAGCCGCCGAAAATTTCTACAAGAAAGCAATACACATAATTAACTAAATCCAAACCCAAAGCACCAAATCCCAAACAAGTACCAAATACCAAACTCAAAACAATTGGTTAAACTGTTAAATGGTTAAGTACTTAACCATATGTTTTCAGGCATCTTTGGTATCTTGCATATCTTTTGATTATATATATTATAATTCTATGCCTTCGAATAAAACTATCGGTGTGATTGCGGTCCTCGGGGCAAGTATGATGTGGGCCTTAGAGCCCATACTTGCAAAATTATCTTTTCAGTCAACCGATGTTTTGAATACCTTTGCCACGAGAATTCTATTTTGTTTGATAATCATCACGATTTATGCTTTGGCAAAAAATCCCAGGGAATTGCGAGTGAAACCAAAAGAATTCAAATGGTTAATATATCTGTCCCTTGTCGCAACCCTCTTTGCCGATTTTATTTATACTTACGCCTTCACCAGAGTTATGGTCATAAATGCGGTTCTAATTGGTCATATCCAGCCGATATTCATTGTTGTTTTAGGCTATTTCTTTTTGAAATCGGATCGGCTCACAAAATTTGACTATCTGGGAATTCTATTTATGATATTTGCCGGAATCCTTGTATCTACAAAGACGATTGAAAATCTAAGGAATTTAAGATTTGCCACTTTTGGTGACCTCCTTGTGCTCTTTGCCACCTTTGCCTGGGCAACGACCGCAATAACAACGAGAAAATATTTAAGAGAACTGCCTGCACATGTCATTGCATTCTACAGATTCTTGTTTGCCGGAATATTATTTTTTGTATATCTTCTGCTGACCCTTGGAATCAAAATAACAAATATATATCAGGTTCTTTTAGGCTTTGTCATCGGCATTGGTACAATTTTATATTACGAAGGACTAAAAAGAATCAAAGCTGCCCAAGTCTCCTCCTTAGAACTCTCTACCCCGTTTTTTGCTACATTTTTGGGATATATCGTATTAAAAGAGTTTATTACATTTCTGCAACTCCTGGGGTTGCTATTTTTGGTCGTGGGAATCTATTTTATTTCAAAAAAGGAGAAAATTTAATTGTTTTTCCTTTTCCCCACCTCTGAGATACCGCATTCTTAGGGAAAGACTGATGTCATAAGAATTTTCTATGCCTGAAATCTTATTATTCTTGCAAATTCTTCGGGCTTTAGACTTGCTCCACCCACGAGAACACCATCTATCTCTTTTTCTGCCATCAGTGAATCAATGTTCCCGGCATTGACACTGCCACCATAAAGTATGGTTATCTGCTTTTTGCATTGTGCCCTGATAAATTTATGAACCTCACTTGCCTGCTGTGGAGTGGCAGTCTTGCCCGTCCCTATTGCCCACACCGGCTCATAGGCAAAGATTATCTTGTGTATTTCGGATTCTATATCTTTTAAACCTTCTCTTAATTGAAGAAGGATCACCTCCTCGGTCCTGCCCTGCTCTCGTTCTTTTTCGGTCTCTCCTATACAAAAGATAGAAATGAGTCCAATCTCTAAGGCAGCCTTCAACTTACTGTTTATCATCTCATCAGTTTCACCCATAATATGACGCCGTTCTGAATGTCCGATTATTACATATTCACAGCCCAATGATTTTAAAAACAGTCCAGAAATCTCACCGGTATAAGCGCCGCTCCGTTCCCAGTGCATATTCTGGGCACCGAGTTTGAATCTTGAATTTCTTATAATCTCTGCGACTGCAGGTAAAGATGTAAACGGCGGGCAGATTATTACATCCCTGTCCTTTACATCACCAGCAAGTTCTAAAAGCCTTTGCATTAAGGACCTTGATTCTGCGGGGTCCTTATTCATCTTCCAGTTTCCCGCAATGATTGGATTCATCAATAATTCCTCTTATAAATTTTCCTAAGGATGTCGCTGGACCAGAACATCATCATAGTCAACGACCATTCCTTCTTGTTCTAAAACACCAATCCCAATTCCGCCGTTGATGAATGGATTGGCATCATCAGTATATGTGAGCCGTAGCGTATCGCTCAAATAGCCCTTAATCTGAGCACCCTGAATCTCTATCTTAAGGCTATACCAGATATCTTTATCAGGGTTAAAGGAATAGGTGCCAAGAGTTGTCCACTCTCCGTTTTCCCTCTTGTGAAGCTCAAGACCGGTGCTGTTATAGATTCCAAAACGATAGTAATTTAGTGTATCCTGAACCCTGAAGAACATATATCCCCTTGAAGAAGACCCCAATTCGCTTCCCTTTATTTTTATTTTAACATAAAATTTGAAGTTTGTCCAGTCACAATTTTCAGCCACCGTGGCAAAGTGCGCAGTGCCACTGCCTCTAACAAATCCTGAATCCTGCGGTATATCCCAGTTTCCGAGATGTTTGACCCATAAAGGCGACATCTGTCCACTATTAAAGTTATCCGCAAAGAGAGTGCCAGGCCAGACCAGGGGACGAACCACAATATCATCATAATAATTGGTCATATAATCCTCGTTAATGCCCATACCAATACCACCACCGGAATATGTTGTATCATTTATATTAATCACCTCTACACCATTAGAGTAACAGCGCATATTATTCCCCTGAACCTTAACTGCAAGACTATACCAGACCTCTTTTTGGGCTTGGAATCTATAATCACCAAGCCTTGTCCAGTTATCCATCCCATCACGCCTAAAAAGAACAAGCGTACGATCATCATCTTTTATCCCAAATCGGTAATACATCGTATCAGCATTATCACTTTGAACCCGAAAATAAAAGTAGGACTTAAGATACTGAATATAAGGATTGGTGCTTCCCTTAAGTTTGGTATTCATCTGAAAGCGGTAGTTTATCCAATTTGTATTACCAGCCCCAACCGTAG
>CBFGJP010000074.1:0-11856 GCA_965649105.1 Caldifarciminota bacterium | reverse complement strand
ATACGAGGATTGTGGCACTCATAAATGGCAGACCTGTTAAATTCCGGGATGTAGAGATTAAAAATGCAACTCAACCGATGTTTGCAAGACTTGATATTTCAAAGCCCGAGGAATTTGAAAAAGTTCTTGAAAGTCTGATAGAAGAGAATTTAAAACTGGAACTTGCCGAAAGGAATAAATACTATCTCAACGATGGGTTCATAACAAAATTCAATGAAGATATGAAACGGGCACTCGAGCAGGCGCTTTATACCAAGATCGTTATTCAGACCGTGAAGGTTGATTCCAGTGAAGTCCAGGAATACTATAATTCTCATATAGAGGATATGAAAATCCTTGAAACAATCCGGTGTAAGGAAATTGTGGTGAATAATAAACAGGATGCAGAAAAAATAAGAGCCGAGTTAGCCAAATACTATGGAGAGAAAAAATCAATTATTCCATTTTTAAGCAAAAAGGCTAAGATAACGGATTTTACAATGTTTGATTCACTTGCCAAAACTTATTCAATTGCTTACAATAAAAGCCGCGGTGGCGATACCGGACCATTGAAAAAAGGAACGAGACCCAAGGAATTTGAAGAAGTCGCATGGAAATTAAAGATTGGTGAACTGAGCAAAGTATTTCTTGTAGGTGATTCAAGTTGGACAATATTAACAAAGACCGAATACTCACCTGCAAAATATCGTACCATTGGTGAGGTTTGGCCTTCTATTGAAATGAATTTACTACGAGAAAAACAACGTAAAACTGCTGATGAATATCTTGTTAAGATAAAGAATGAAGCCGAGATAAAAATAATGCTCAAAGAACCGGAAAAGACTGAAGAAACCAACCCGCCCGAAAATCCTGAGAGTGCACCGAAAGAATAATGCCTGAATTGAGAAAGGATCCAGTATTAGGACGCTGGGTCATCATTTCTACTGAAAGGGCAAAGCGACCAAAAGATTTTAAATTTGAACCGGAACAGAAAAAGATAAGTCCCAGTGAATGTCCGTTTTGCCCTGGAAACGAAAATGCAACCCCGCCTGAGATATTCTCAATAAGAAATGCTGGAACTCAACCCAATTCTCCGGGCTGGAGTTTGAGAGTTATACCCAATAAATTCCCTGCGCTCAGAATTGAAGGCGAACTTAATCGCCGGGGAGAGGGTATATATGACAAAATGAACGGCATCGGAGCCCATGAAGTTATTATTGAAACAAACGAGCATCAATGCGATCTCGCAGATTTATCTACAAATCAATTTTACGACCTTGTTAGCACATACCAAAAAAGAATACTCGATCTAAAAAAGGACTCTCGACTCCGATATGTAATGATATTCAAAAACTTTGGAGCGATTGCTGGAGCATCACTTGAACATAGCCATTCGCAATTAATAGCCACCCCAATCATTCCTAAGAGGGTGATTGAAGAAATGGATGGTGCAAAGCGTTATTTTGAATATCGTGACCGGTGTATATTTTGTGATATAATCGCTCAAGAAACAAAGGCAAGCAAGAGAATGGTTTCAGAAAATAACAACTTTATTGCCATTTGTCCTTTTGCCCCCCGATTCCCATTTGAAATCTGGATATTGCCTAGGCATCATATCTCAAATTTTGAAGACACAGATGATGCATCTTTACACGACTTTGCCTTCATATTAAAAGATTGTTTAATCCGTCTTAAAAAAGCCTTAAATACGCCACCTTATAATTTCATTATTCATACAACGCCTATTACTCTAAAGGGTATTGAGTTTTATCACTACCACATTGAAATAATTCCTGTGCTTACAAGGATTGCGGGTTTTGAATGGGGGACAGGTTTTTATATCAATCCAACTGCACCTGAAGAATCAGCCACCTACTTGAAGAATATTGTATGAAAAAATTGATCAAAAGGTTGAATGGCTGAATTAAATCATTTAACCAATTATCATTTAACCTTAGTATGAAAGTTGCCTTTGTTACATCCGAGGCAATTCCCTATGCCAAGACCGGAGGGCTGGCTGACGTGTGTGGCACTCTTCCTATTTATTTGGAGAATTTAGGGCTTCAAATCAATATCATTCTGCCTAGGTATAAGGGAATTAAAGGTGAAAAATGTTTTGATCTTGAGGTAGAATTTCAAGGGGACAAAAAATCTATCCCGGTTTTTAAAGACGGCATCGCGTATTTTATAGATTATCCTGAATATTTCAATCGTGATGGTCTTTATGGAACACCATCCGGAGATTATATCGACAATTGTGAACGTTTTACACTCTTTGCCCGTGCTGTAATTTCTTTAATTAAGAAAGTAAAATTTGATATTGTGCACTGTCATGATTGGCAAACCGGCTTGATCCCATTATATATCAGAAAATATGGCATTGATTCCAAGACTGTTTTTACAATCCATAATCTTGGTTATCAGGGAAGGTTCCCCAGAGAAAAATTTCCTGTTTTGGGGATTGAGTGGGATTACTTTTCATTAGAAGGGTTAGAATTTTATGGTGAATTAAACCTTCTTAAAGCAGGGCTTATTTATTCAGACATAATAACCACAGTTTCTCCAACATATGCTAAAGAAATTCAAACACCGGCGTTTGGTTTTGGGCTTGAAGGTGTCCTGCAGAAATACAACAATAAGTTATATGGAATTTTGAATGGTATTGATTATGAAATATGGAACCCTCAAAATGACAAATATATTTATGAGAATTTCAATAACTATGTGGGCAAAAAGAAAAATAAATTAGGAATCACAAATGAATTATTTCTTGATTCGAAAAAACCATTAATCGGAATGGTGTCGAGAATTGCTGAGCAGAAGGGATTTGACATATTGATAAAAATACTTGATGATATAATCGCTATGAATTATAGCTTTGTTCTACTCGGTTTCGGCGAGGAATACTATTGCGAAAAATTAAAAAATTTTAATGATGCATATCCCGGTCAGGTTTCAATAAATATAAAATTTGATGAAATTCTTGCCCATCGTATTTATGCAGGCAGCGATTTCTTTTTAATGCCTTCGAAATACGAACCTTGCGGTCTCGGTCAAATGATAAGTTTACGATACGGAACTGTTCCGATCGTGCATAGAACTGGTGGGCTCAATGATACGGTTATCCAGTTCAATCCTCAAACGCTGAGTGGAAATGGTTTTCTTTTTGAACCTTATTCAGCACAAAGTTTAATCACTGCCCTGCATTATGCCTATCAAGTATATAGCAAAGAAGAGATTTTTGCACAACTTTCGGAAAACTGTATGAAATATGATTTTTCCTGGGATAATTCAGCGCAGGCATATAAAAAATTGTATGAGAAAATCTTGGCATAAAATCTTGACTTTTTAGTTAATTTGGTTATAGTTAAAAATAGGAGGTATTTCTATGGCAATGCCAAAATCAGAATATATCTGGATGGATGGAAATTTTGTTAAATGGGATGATGCTAAAATACATATTTTGTCGCATGTCATACATTATGGTACTGGCGTATTTGAAGGATTGAGATGCTATGATACACCTAAGGGGCCGGTTATTTTCCGGCTGAAAGAACATACCGAGCGACTTTTTAATTCAGCAAAGATATATCGTATGGAAATTCCTTTTACTAAGGAGCAGATTAACAATGTGATTATTGAATTAATAAAAAAGAATGGCTTGAAGTCAGCGTATGTAAGACCGATCGCTTATCGGGGTTATAATGAACTTGGGGTTAACCCTTTCCCATGTCCGGTTTGTGTTGCAATCGCAACGCTTCAATGGGGGAAATATCTGGGTGCAGATGCACTTGAACAGGGAATTGATGTTATGATTTCATCATGGAATCGAATGGCACCCAATACTTTTCCTGCAATGGCTAAGTGCAGCGCAAATTATATGAATTCCCAGTTAATCAAAATGGAAGCAATAGTTTATGGTTTCGTTGAAGGGATTGCTCTTGATAATACCGGTTATGTGAGCGAAGGTTCTGGTGAAAACATATTCGCAGTTAAAAATGGAGTTGTCTATACTCCCCCTCTTCATGCCTGCATATTACCCGGCATAACCAGGGATACGATAATTCAATTATGTAAAGATTTGGGAATACCACTCACCCAGGAAATGTTGAATAGGGAATTTTTGTATCTCGCCGATGAAGTATTTTTTACTGGTTCAGCCGCTGAAGTCACTCCTATCCGTAGTATTGATAAGATACAAATCGGAGAGGGCAAAGCCGGTCCAATAACAAGAAAGCTCCAGAAATATTTCTTTGATATTATTGAAGGACGAATAGAAGATAAACACGGTTGGCTCACGAAGGTTGGTTAAATAGTTAAATGGTTAGTCGGATTTCAGGGCTTCACTGTAAGTAATTCAAGAATGCTAGTATTATGAATAAGATAGCAATCGGAGCCGACCACAGGGGGTATAGGTTAAAAAACAAGATAAAAGATTTTCTCCAAAAAAACAACTTCGGTGTAATAGACTATGGCACACATTCAGAAAAACCCGTGGATTATCCGGAAATTGCCCTGGAAGTAGCTCACGCAGTTGCGGAAAATAGAGTCAAATATGGAATAATAATATGTTTCAGTGGTCAGGGTATGGCGATAACTGCGAATAAAGTCATTGGCATTAGGGCGGCGATCTGCACTGATAAAGAGCTTGCATATTATGCCCGTGCCCATAATGATGCCAATATTCTGGTTTTACCGGCACGCACAATAAAGTTAAAAAAACAATGGAAACCAATTATTATAACTTTTTTTAATACACCATTTGAAGGGGGCAGACACCAGCGACGATTGGATCTAATAAAAAAATATGAAACTAAAATGGGGAGCGATAGAAAATGAAGGTTCTCCCTGTTGCATTTGATTCGCTCGGTGCAAGAAGTATGGCGACATATGTCGAAACAAAGGATATTAAGATTTTTATTGATCCTGCTGTCTCTTTATCACCAGACCGGTATTCATTACCGCCACATAAAGTTGAGATTGATCGACACAAAAAACTATGGGAAGATATCAAGAAATGGACTGGATTTTCTGACTTAATAATCATCACACATTATCATTATGACCACCATAATCCCAACGAACCAGATTTATTTACTAATAAGGAGGTTTTCATAAAGGACCCGCGCCAATTTATAAATGAGAGTCAAAAAAACCGCGCTGCCTTCTTTTTAAATCAAATTGAAAATAAACCCAAATCAGTAGTGATTGCGGATGGTATGTCTTTCAATTTCGGCAGGACAAAGATTACATTCTCAAAACCAGTATTTCATGGGCAGAATAATCGTTTAGGCTATGTTCTTATGATCTTAATTGAGGAAGATTCAAAATTTATCTTCAGTTCCGATATTCAGGGGCCACTGGTAGATGAACCGGTTGACTTTATTTTGCGTAACGAACCTGAAACATTAATTCTTGATGGTCCGCCAACATACCTTGTCGGTGCACATTACAAGAAGGCGGATATAGACTCAGCGTTAAATTATTTAAAAAAGATAATTAATGGTGGGAAAATAAAAAATCTTATTATTGACCATCATCTTTTGCGTGACCTAAATTGGAATAATTTTTTAGATAATATCAAAAATTTAAATAGTAGCGTTGCAATACAATCTGCTGCAACATTCCGCGGATGTCGGGAAGACTTACTTGAGGCTAAGAGAAAAGACTTCTATGAAGGAAAAAGTCGGTTTGTAGATAATTATGAATAATTAGAATGGCAAACCGCGGAGAAGTAGAATCTATAAAGGAAATTTGCAAGTATACTGGCAAGATATATAATGAAATAGGTAAAATAATCATAGGTCAGAAATCTGTCATAGAACAGGTGTTAATTTCTTTATTCTGTAATGGACATTCTTTAATTATCGGTGTACCCGGTCTCGCCAAGACAATGCTTGTAAATACAATTGCCCAGATTGTGGATTTATCTTTCAACAGGATACAATTCACGCCGGATCTGATGCCCTCAGATATCACCGGAACAGAGGTAATAGAAGAGGACAAAACCACCGGAAAAAGGAATTTTAGATTCGTAAAAGGACCTATTTTTGCCAATGTCATACTCGCTGATGAGATAAATCGTGCACCCCCAAAAACTCAGTCTGCATTATTGCAGGCGATGCAAGAATATAAAGTAACTTATGCAGGGGAGACCTACCCATTGCCTGCACCATTCTTCGTTCTTGCCACCCAGAATCCAATTGAACAGGAAGGGACATATCCATTGCCCGAGGCACAACTTGATAGATTTATGTTTTCAATAAATATTGGATACCCCGAGAAAAAAGAAGAGATTGAAATTGTAAAGACCACGACTTCAGCATATACTGCGGAATTGAACAAGATTATTGGTGCTGAAGAATTTGTAAATTTACAAAAGGTAATTCGTAGGATGCCGGTTAGTGATGAGATTATTGAAAGGACAGTTTCGCTGGTGGAAAAGACGAGACCTGATAATAATAATGCACCTGAATTTGTGCAAAAATATGTTGCCTGGGGTGCAGGACCAAGGGCATCACAGTACTTGATTCTCGGGGCAAAGGCAAAGGCCGCTATGGACGGGAGATTTTCACCAAATCTAAATGATGTCCGCTATGTCTGCCATCCAGTCTTAAGGCACAGGATAATCACAAACTTTGCTGCCGAGGCTGAAGGTATAAAATCGGATTGGATTATTGATGAGTTGCTGAAAAATTTTTTGTAGTCAGTATTAATGTAGGGTAAACCTTTAGGTTTGCGTTGTCAAAAAAGGGATGGCAAAGCCATCCCTTTTTTATTTTCGATGTTGGAAGTGCTCAAACAGAGTTACTATCGTACAATCGTCATCGTTCTGGTCACAGTTCCTTCAGGCGTTTCCACACGTAAAAAGTAGATTCCATTGGGTAATTCTTGATTATTCAGATTGAGTGTATAACTGCCCGTAGGTTTGGATTCGTTTAGTAGGTTATTTAGCAGTCTGCCGGTTGCGTCGTAGAGCGAGATTTTTACATTCGCCGATTGTTTTATAACATAAGAAAGTTTCGCAATACCATTTGAAGGATTGGGGGAGATGGTAAACAATAAAGAAGATGTCTGCTCGTTTCTTTCTGATATTCCGGTATTGCCAAACCAATCAAAATACGGACGGTAAAACATACCCATAGCTGTATAGATTATAGCCGAGTAAGCACCACTACCATGAACAATCCAGCCTGCAGTTGGTGGCCATAAACCGGTTGCCGTATAATCATTTATTCTTACTCCATTAATAAATCCAGTGGGATTACTGGTAGTTGTCCAGGTAAACATTGTAGAGTCTCCAGGGTCGCAGTTATAAGCAACGGTGATTGAACCGGTTGCTTTCCGGCAGCGAACTGTGCTCATATTCTGGTCTCCTGCCCCTGGATAGATTACATTTCCATATGTCCAGTTTACACCGCTGTTTGTACTGTAATAATAAGCAATATTATCTTCTGTTGGCCATTCAAATGTTACGAATATCCAGCCTACTTGTGTAGAACCATGTGAGTATCCAATGTCAGGATAGTGCAACAATGCGGCTCCTGAGTTATTGCTCACTGGTTCAGAATACAGCCAGGATTGTCCATAGTTTGTGCTTCTCTTGATTCTCACTTCTTGGGTGGTTGTATAGAAACTGTCAATAAATGCAATCCCGACATTTCCACCGGCACCTGCGGCTATGGCTGGATAAGGGTTGATCGGCATGTTAACAAATTGCACCGCATTATTTTGCCATCCTGTTCCATCAAGGGCATTCCTTGTTGCCCATAATTGATATTGACCATTGGGCTGTATTTTCGTGTAAGTACAATAGCACCATGCATTAGTTCCAACATCGCCGTCAATATCAGCCCATAAAACACTATCAGCAGCAATCTGCTCAAATGTTGCTCCAGTTCCATCAGTTCTTACCCTTCTTGACCATAGTTGTCGGGCACCGCTTGGCTCATACCATATTCCAATAAATACAACCCAGGACTGTCCTCCAGCATCTATGACCACGCGAACCTTTGCATTACCAATACTGCCGTCAGTGTTTGTTGCAAGAATGAATAAACTCCAGGTGTCGCCTCCATTTGTTGACTTATAGACAAGCAAGCTATCACCCGTTGAATGATAGGTGTCAAATGCCGCATAGATTGCATTATCAACCTCATCTTCATCAAAGTCCTGGCTGTCACCAACCTCTTTGTCAACTATAAGAATATCTGTTCCCCATCGTGGGCCATCATTTATCTGTGATTGCTCATTTCTGGATTTCAAGAATATTGGATTGTGCTCAAGATATTTCATATTAGACGTCGGGTCGTTAGGGTCTGGAAGGATTGAATTATCCAATGGCGGAATTGGTGGCAGATATTGTATTCCCGAAGGGCACTCAATTTCTGAACCAATTACTTTTTCACTCGGATATGTGGGGATATTTTCTTCTAAAGTACCCTCAATCTTTGTAGATATTACTGATGTAGATTTTAATGCCTCACCGTTTACATTATTCTCAGCGTATAAAGATACGACTGAGAACAGCATTATTAGACCACTTATAAAAATTATCTTCTTCATTTTTTTCTCCTTTCTTGTTTTGTAAACCCGCGATTAAAAGCGGATTTTTTATAAAACATACTAACCATAATACCAGTTTAGGTATCAAGGTGTTGTGAACTTTTACTTACTTTATTATTCTATCACCTCCTTTCTTAAAAAATTTGAAATTTTTTCGTTTTTTCTTTGCAATATACCTTTTTCCACACACCGGACAGAATTGTGCCATTGGATGTTTGATAGGAGCGCCGCAATGGGGACAGGCATCTATCAATCTGGTATCACAGTCTGGGCAGAACCGTTCATTACCATCCGCAGTTGAAAAACCACAATTGGGGCAGATACATAAGCCACCTTTCTTCATTCTATATTATATTTGCAACCTATTAGGAAATCTATTAGTTATTATTTATCTTTTATCTCGTCATATAGCCTTCTTGTTTCTTCTGAAGGCAGACAGTTAAACTCCTTTTTGAATAATTCAACACACTTCTCATATTGTTTTATTGCCTTTGATTTTTCATTACTGAGCAAATATGTCTTCATTAAAAACCTATGTGCTTCTTCATCAAGGGGGTCAAATATCAAAACTTTTTGTAGATTTTCAATAACCTCTTCAAATTTCAGTTTTTTTAGATATATTTCCGATAACAAAAAGAGCACCTGGCGATACTGACGATTTATCTTTTCGCGTAGTTCATCAACCCATTCACCATAACAATCTTCAAGAAAAGTGCCTTTATAAAGTGCTAAAGCATTTTTTAATTTTTCTTCAGCAGTATGAATCTTTCCCTGTGAATATAAAACTTTAGCATCATTCAATAAATCAGAAAATTCAATTGCATCAATCCAGACATTATCAAGAGTATAAACGCCATTTTTATAGCAAAAATAATCTTTTCCGATTATCTTTTTCAGCTCAGAAAGGCAAACATGGAAGTTATTTGTAATTTGCCTTTTTGAAAGTTCGGGCCACAAAAGTATTCCGATTTCATCACGGGTTAATCTTTTAATTTCAATTTTTGATATTAATAAAATAGAAAAGAAATCCCTCAATTTCTGCCAGTTTAGAAGTTTTATAGATAAATTGCCTGCATCTAATTTTTGGATATCCATCCGGCCAAAAGTAAAAATTTTCAAAGTTGGTGGTTTCATTTTTTCGCTATCCGGCTCTAATTTTTTCAGCCAGCCTGTCATATTATATTTCTGGGCAATCAATTTTGCTTTATTCAGGTGAACCATTCTATCTGGATTATCTTTTAATAGTTTTGTGCAAAAATATAGGATAAAAAATAATTCCGGATAGTCCTTTTGGGTTTCGATAAGAATCAATGATTTTTTTATTAATTCGTGTCCTACTTTCTGTTTTTTATTTAAGTTGGTAACTCCAGCAATTAAAAGATAGAGTGGATGATCTTTATATTTTTTATCAAATACCTGTTCAATATCCTCAAATATAGGTATTTTGTTAAGGGCGTATAGAGCCAGAACTTCGTATACCTCCATTGTAAATTGGAGTCTATGATTATGCATTTTTTTAGCAAGTTCAATACCTTCCTTAAATAGTTCCAATGCATTTTCATAATTGTTCTTAAAAAACATAGCAATACCATAGTATTTTAATAACCAGATGAGGTCTGATTCGTTATTTGTCTCTTTACATAGTTCAATACCATTCTGAAATTCTTCAATCGCCTGATTTAAATAACCCTGAAAAAGATGGCAGGCACCAAGGTTGAGACAAGCCATAATTTGTTCTCGAAGCATACCGCTTTTAATACTGAATTCACGATGTTTTAATAAGAATTCCCTGCCTTTTTCAAATTCACAATTATTGATATAAGATACTCCCAGATTTCCCTGGGCTGAGGCAACAAGCGAAGGACTGCCTATTTCTTCAGCAACTTGTAAAGTCTGTAATCGGTATTCAATCGCTTTTGAATAATTGCCAGTAGTATTGAAGATTGAACCCAGAAGATTATATATGTAATATCGAGCGATTAGGGGAGTGTTCTCTTTGATTTTATTTTTTAATAAAAGCCCGATATCCAGGGCTTTGTCTAATTCCCCAAGATACTTTAAAGCAAACGCCCTATTGGTCATAATGTCAAATAATAATAAATCATAATTGGCTTTCAATTTTAGCTTCTTTGTTTTGGACAATATTTCATCGGCTCTTGTGATTGCTTCGTTATATTTTCCTGCCCGCACCAGGGCATTAATTAAGGTTGAATAGACATCCAGAAACTGCCTTTTTGCCTTGAATTGCTCACTCCGGTAAAGTTTAAAATATTTTTCCGCCAATTCTATGGCATCATTATATATGCCAATTTTAAGTTTAATACGGGCATATCTTGCAAAGATATTTAGAAGCATTTTATCAGGAAAATTTTTAATTTTTTTTGCAATATTTAATGCTTGCCCTAAAAATTTCCCAGCACGAACAAAATCCCTTAGCTCCTCAGATTCTTTGGCAAAACGCATTAGATAATCTACCATCCAGCCCTTGTAAGTCTTTGCTTTTTCAAAGTGTATTAGTGCATTCAGTTTATCTTGTTTTTTTGCATAGTATTCACCAATCCTGCGGTGCATTTCAATTTTTTTATTATCAGAAATGTTGTTATAAATTATTTCTCGGATGAGAGGATGGCTGAAGGTATAATTTCCTTTTACTTTTTTTATGATTCCCCTGCGCACTAAATTATTTACAAAATTGGCTTTTAATATCGGTATGTTTGGTTCAAATTCCTCGCCGATAATTGCCGCAGTTTGAATAAATTCTATTTCTTTACTATTCAATCCCGCAAATCTTAATTTTAATATTTCCGGTATTCCTCTAAATATCGGTATATCTTCATAATTAGGTAATGTGCACCAGTTGCCCTTCAAGGTATTATAGTATATAACTCCTTTCTCTATCAGAGTCAGTAAATATTCCTTAAGAAACAACGGATTGCCTTCTGTTATTTTAAATAACCATTCAAAAAATTTTTCTTCTAAACTATTATCAAAAATGATTTCATTTAATTTTAATATCTCTTCTTTATCAATATTCCCAAGCATTATTTTTATTAGATTTTTTGATTGCAAGTTATCTATGGTTTTAGCGTTATCTGAAGTTAAAACCATTAAAATTGGCAATTTATCTAACCTCTTTAATAATTGATTCAGCAACATAAAGATGTCACTCTCCGCATTTTGAATTTCTTCTAAAATAAAAATGATTGCAGAAAATCCAGAAAGTCTCTGTATAAATTCAACAAAATAATGAGAAATTTCAAATAATTCGGTCTTTTTCGGTACCGGTTGATATGGAAAATAAACTTTTAATGA
>CBFGJP010000073.1:0-12378 GCA_965649105.1 Caldifarciminota bacterium | reverse complement strand
TTTAGTCAATTGATTTGATAAGTAAATTTGTTCTTTCGGTTTCAATCTTCTATTTTATTCGGCAATTAAGGGCGGATGTATCTCATATTTAAATAAAAAGTGTTGTTTGAATTTTTTATTTTAACTTAAATGGTATCTTGCCAGTCAATTTACTGTGAGCCATTTTCTTCAACAGATCCCTTGCATAAAAAAACTGTTTTAGCAACTGATTTACATCTGCTACAGTCATGCCGCTTCCGGCAGCAATTCTGCGGCGTCTTGAACCATCGATTATTTCTGGATGTTGTCTTTCCTTTTTTGTCATTGAGTTTATTATTGCTTCAATCTTTTTGAATTCCTTTTCATCAACATCTGCTTCTTTTACACCCGGCAGCATTCCTGCAAGTTTAGAGAGCGGACCCAATTTTTTTACTGCCTTCATCTGTTCCATAAAATCTTCGAGGTTCAAATCACCTTGGGCAATCTTTTTCTGTAATTTTGCCTGGTCTACTTCTTTCTCAATGGTTTTTACCTTTTCGACAAGGCTTACAACATCACCCATTCCCAGAATCCGCTGGGCAATTCGGTCTGGATAAAATTCTTCAAGTCCATCAATATTTTCACTTATACCGATATAGTATAATGGAACACCTGAAACCCTTGCAATTGATAATGCCGCACCGCCTCTTGCATCACCGTCGAGTTTTGTCAGAATTACGCCATCAAGCCCAACTTTTTCTTTAAATGCTTTTGCCTGATTTACTGCATCCTGTCCGGTCATGCCATCCGCAACTAAAATCTTATAATCCGGATTGACTTTATTATGAATTTGAATCAGTTCTTCAACGAGTTCTTCATCAATATGGAGTCTTCCTGCGGTATCAATTATTACCAGGTTGTAGTTCTGTTTTTCTGCAGTATCTTTCGCAAGCATTGCGGTCTGAATTGGATTACTTTCTTTTAATGGAAAGACAGAAATGTTATTTCTCTTACCCAATTGGGTGAGTTGTTCAACAGCTGCTGGTCTTTTCGCGTCTGCAGGAACAAGCAAGGGTTTTTTATTTATAAAACGATAGGCAAGTTTCGCGGCGGTTGTGGTCTTGCCAACACCTTGCAATCCAAGAAGACTTATTATCGTTGGACCGGTGTTTTTAAAATTAATATGCTGGGTTTTTTTCCCTAATAGTTCAACAAGCTCATCAAAGACGATTTTCATAACTAATTCACCAGGATTCAATCGCTTATCAAGGTTTTGATTTAATGCCTTTTTCTCAATATGTTCAATAAATTCTTTTACAACCTGATAATGAACATCTGCCTCAAGAAGTGTAATGCGCAGATCCTTTAATATAATATCTATTTCTGTACGCGTGATGCGACCGTAACCAAGCACTTTGCGTCGGAAAATCTGGAATTTATCTGTTAAATTCTGGAACATCTCAAAACTCTGATTACCTTTTTATAATCTTTTGTCTTAAAAATGCCGGCACCGGCAACAAGAATATCGGCACCAGCGCGGGCAACAATCGGGGCATTTTCCACATTTATACCTCCATCAACCTGTATTAAGCAGCGCAAACGATGTTTATCAATAAAATCTCGTGCTTGCTCAATCTTTTTCAAAACTTCAGGAATGAATTTCTGACCGTAGAATCCTGGATGCACGGTCATTATCAATAGATAATCAAGTTTATCAATATATTTAAGCACTCTTTTCAAAGAAGTTTCAGGATTAACCGCAATGCCAGGATGGCATTCTTTCTTTTTCAAAAAATCTATGCTCTTTTTAACATCCTTAACTGTTTCTATATGAAATGAAAGCCATTTGGCGCCGCACTCAATAAATCGTGCAAAATATTTCTCTGGCTTTACAATCATAAGATGGGCATCAAGTTCAAGTTTTGTCATTTTGCTTATTGCTGCAACAATCATTGGGCCAAAAGTAATATTGGGAACAAATATTCCATCCATAATATCAAGATGAATTAAATCTACTCCGGCTTCTTCTACCTTTTTTATTTCGCTATTTAGTTTTGTAAAATCGGCCGCAATGATTGAAGGTGCAATCTTCACTTCACTACCATTAAATGTATTGTGTCGCCTTTATTCATTAGCTGTTCGGGCTGCGGATTCTGAACAATGATTGTGCCTTTATCTCCAGTTCCTTCAACTTCCGAGATAGAACCGAGTACTAAATTCAAATTTTTGATAAGAACCTTTGCGGAATCGATTTTTAAACCGATCAAATTAGGTGTCCTTAACAGAATACCCTTGCTCAAGATGATTTTAACCGCATCCCCCTTTTTTATTTCAGTTTCGGGTTCGGGGATAGTCTGTATAATCTTGCCTTCACCGATTGAATCTGAAAATATGGTATCTATGTCGCCAATTAAAATTCCAAGGCGGTCAATAATTTGTTTTGCCTGCTCAAAATCCAACCCCGAAAGCGCTGGTATTACAATTTTTTCAGGACCAAGACTCACTGAAAGATTGATTATCCTCCCCTTTTTAACTTTTGTATCGGGCAATGGTTCCTGGATTATAATGCGACCTTGGTCAATTATCGGATCGTATCTTCTTTCAGTAACGATAGACTGTAGACCAGCTTTTTTTAATACCATTGTGGCAGAGTCGAGTGGCAGATCACAGACATTTGGAACAATAATTTCTTCACCCTTACGCACAAACATCGGCATTAATAAAAAATTAGCCATTAAAAGCCCGATGACGAAAAATATCAATATGATAATTAAATAACTGAAAAATCTTTTCATTGATCAAGGACAGTGGCAACAGTGAGGTCAATCTTTGAACCCTTCCTTGCTTTTGTGCCAGAGCGGGGATTTTGCGCCATTACAATCCCCACATCAAATTCCGTGCTCACTTCATAAGAGACACTACCGACAACAAATCCTTTTTCTTCAATAATTCTCTTCGCCGTAGATAATGCCTTGCCAATGACCCGCGGTACTTCAATCATTTCCGCACCACCGCTCAAAATGATTGAAATGGCGTCTCCTTTCTTGACTTTTGAGCCGGGTAGAGGCTGAGTAGTTACAATTTTATCCTTTTCAACTGTAGCATTCTCTTCGGTTTTTATATCACCGATACGCAACCCGAGTTCATTTAATCGCAATGTTGCTTCACTCAACCCAAGACCTTTCAGGTCAGGCATTATCACGCTGCTTGAACCTTTTGAAATAAAGACCGTAATGCTAGATTTGCTGTGCACGATAGATCCGGGTAAAGGAGTTTGTCTACAAATTTGATTATCGGCATACTTATCGTTTTCTTCTACGCCGCCCACAACAAGCAGTAAACCGCGGTTTTCAGCAATCACGCGTGCCTGTTCCGGTGTTGAGCCGGTAAGGTCGGGAATCACCACTGCGCCTGATTTTCCAACAGGTAAAACAAAAAAGAATAACACACATACTACAACTGAAGTTATTAGGGAAACAAGAAATGAAACGAGAAAAATCTTTGTCCCATTATAATACATAGGTCTCCTTTCCTTTTCATACTAAAAGTATAAACGGAGAGGGCGGGATTTGAACCCGCGTTCCGCCTTTCGGCGGAAACACGATTTCCAGTCGTGCTCCTTGGGCCACTCGGACACCTCTCCATAACAATAGTTTATTTTAATATGGCAACGACGCGGGTTAAATCTTATCAATTTTGTTTTTCTTCCTTTTGTTCCTTTTCTTCCTCGGAACTTTCTATTTCGTGTAAGCCTTTTTTGAATTCTTTAACCCCCTTACCCAAACTCCGTGCGAGTTCAGGGATTTTCCGCGCACCAAAAAGTAGCAGCACAATAAGCAAAATCAGGAGAATTTCCTGCGAGCCTAAGTTCATTAAAGCCTCCTTGAAATAAGTATATAGAAAATCAACATTTTGTCAAGGCATCAGCCGGCCTAAGTCTTTTTACTATTTCAAACTATAAAAGATGGAGAGGACTCGGCTCATCCTTCGAGTCTTTTCAATGGTTGAAAAATCAATTGACTAAGTCAAAAAAATAAATATAATTTTATATCTTTAGAATGGTTGGTGGTTGGGCAAGGATATTGGTATGGATATAAAGGTTGGTCGGTTGTTTTTTGAAAGACTTATGGAAATATACCAAAGACCATACCCTGTTCCACGCCCGTAAACCACAGACCATCTCTTATGATGGTTTGCTGGATCTGGTAGAGTAAGCCTGAAGGATTAAGGGATGATGGGTAAAGACAGGTGTTAACGAGGGGGATTAGCGGTCTCCAAAAATTATTGTTTTGTTCAAACTTTTTGAAGATAAGGGGGAATCCCCCTTATGCGCCTGTAGCTCAACAGGATAGAGCAACGGATTTCTAATCCGTAGGTTGGGTGTTCGATTCACCCCAGGCGCGTTGCCTCGCTAGCTCAATTGGCAGAGCAGCGGATTCTTAATCCGCGGGTTGCAGGTTCGAGTCCTGCGCGGGGTAGTGTGGTGGGTATAGCTCAATGGTAGAGCACTGGACTGTGGCTCCAGTTGTTGCGGGTTCAAGTCCCGTTACCCACCCTGTCTGCAGAATGCCTTAAGGGTTTCTGCAGGAAATATGAAATCATAAATTCGAAATTCGAACCAATAATCTAAATGCCAAACACGAAATTTCAAAAATCAATAATCTAATTAGTTAAACACATTGATCAAAAAACTACTTAATAAATTCAAACCAATGGCTTATTCTAACCTATCGGTTACTTTCAATGATGTGCAAAGTATTCGCGAACTAAGTTTTGCACATACTCCTGTCTTTTAAAATATAGTCGCTTTACCTTTCTCTTTTTATGCTTCGACAATGCATAATGGGCAATAATAGGAAAACCAACCGTAGCGTCAAGATAACATACCACTGCATCGGGTAATCTCGTTGGATCAACCTTCCCCCAGGATACCGCCTCATGGGGCGTAGCACCTGATAGACCACCGGTGTCGGGTCGGGCATCGGTAATTTGGAAGAAATAGTCGTGGCCAACTTCTTTGATTCTCAAAACTTCCTGAATTTGCGGTTCGGTCTGCAACAAGAAATTTTTTGGACTTCCGCCGCCAATAAGAAGGGCGGCTGACTTTCCACCTTGTCTTTTTGCAGCAAGGACGATGGCGGTTGTTTCGTTAACATCAATAGAAGGATTTATGCGTAATTTACCACCAATAATTTCTTCTTCAGCGATATTCATACCCAAGGTTGAATCTCCAGGTGAACTTGTATAAAGTGGGATACCGAGTCTGTATGCACAGGCAAGGACTGATACATCTTTATTACCGGTTTTCTCTTCCCATTCTGCCGCATATTTCCCCAGCAGGTGATGGAATTCTGCGGTTCCCATCTCTTTCTGAAATTCGGGTTGTTTTAAAATCTGACGTAAAATTTCATCGGTTGCCATAAGACAATCACTGTAACCTAATAGTATATCATAAATTCTTACAACATCGTTCTTTCTTAAATCTGCATCATCTACAAGCGGTGTGCCGACATGTAAGGGGAAATTAAAGGCGAAGTGTAAATCATGATACAGATTTGCACCGGTGGAAACAACCCAGTCAATAAATCCTGCTTTCATTAATGGAATAATCACTGATTTCCCTAAGCCTGCAGGAATCAGTGCTCCGGCTAAACTCATTCCAACGGTTACATCGGGTTCAAGCATTTTTTCGACAAACAAACGACATCCTTCACGAAGACGGGCTGAATTATATGCAAGGAATACATTTTCAATTATATCTTCAAGTTTTTGTTTGCCGGTCAACGCCGGTGGAAAAATCCTTGGACCTGATAAGTATCTCTTTTTGTGTGGATATTTCTTATTTTTTAACCAATCCGGTGTTTCATCAATATCTTTTTTTAATCTATGCATTCTTTTCATAAAACCTCCTATGGGATTATCAAAACTTTTGCAGGTGGTAGTCCATTAAAATTTGTCGCAGTTGCCCAGGAATAGGCACCAATATTTTCAACATATACAATATCTCCGATATCAAGTTCAGGAAGTTCTTCACTCGTTGATATTATGTCAAATGAATCACAAGTAGGTCCTGCGAGGGTTGTAATCTGGGTGACGCCTTTTTTTAGAACTTTATATTGATACTTACAATGGTCATAAACAAGGCCTGAGAGCGAACCATACACACCATCATCAAGATAATACCAGTGTTTGTTGTTTCTGATTGATTTACCTATGACCTTCATCACCAGAATACCTGCAGGACCACATAAAACTCTTCCCGGTTCAGCAATGATTTTTATATTATCTGGGAACAAACGATTGAGTTCTTTATTTATACTACCTGCGGTCTGGGCAAAAAGGTCTTTTTCATAATCAAAATGTTTAATCGGAAATCCACCACCAATATCAAGTATTTCAAGTGGAATCCGTTTTATCTGGGCGTCCTTGAATATTATTGATGCAATCTCTAATGCATCAAGATAATTTTCTATATGTATATTTTGCGACCCTACATGAAAACTCACACCCACGGGCTTCAATCCCAATTTTATCGCTTTTATCAAAAACGGTATTGCATCGGGCGGTTCAGCACCGAATTTTAACGAAAGTTCTACCATGGAACCAACATTAGGGACTTTAATTCTCACCAATACTCTTGCCCCAGGTGCATATTTTGCAATTTTATTTAATTCATATTCAGAATCAAATGTCATTAGATTAATCTTATTTTTTGCAGCAAACTTTAATGCCTCAGGGGTCTTAACAGTATTGGCAAAGACCATTCTATCCGGACTCACACCCATATCAAGCAAGGTCTTCATTTCCTGAATTGACGCCACATCAAAACCAGTTCCTGCATCAGCAAAGGTCTTAAGAATAAATGGGTGGGAATTGGATTTGACTGCATAGAAGGGTTTTACCCTCGGCAAGAGCATTTGGAATCTTTTTAATTGACTGAGAAGTTTGCTCTTGCTGATCAGAAAAATTGGCGTATTGTGCTTGCGCACAAGACCTCCAATGAGTTTTTTTATGTTATTTGTAGATTTTGTTTTCACTTTGCTCCTTTTCTATTTAGCAAGTAAATCTTCATTAAATGAGTTCAATTCTCCTTCAATCTTCCAGATTCTCAATTTCATTTCCGGAATGTTTTTCAAAATTTCATAAATATCCTCATCAATGGTTTTTAAATCTTCTTTAGTAATTGTAATCGGCTCATGGGCAAGGTTTATTCTTTTGATGGATAGCCCCGAAAATTGCGAAAGAAGTCTGGGTGTGAGTATGATGAGTTCAACCGTTGTATATCCTGATGCAAGGCGCGTTATCTTCAATGGATAAAAAAGTCTTTCAGTAGAAAAACGATATTGAATTGGCTCAAGAGTATTCCGTTCTTTATCAAGATCAATGATATCAAATACAAACCAGACAAATTTATTGCTGATATATTCTTCTATCAAATCTTTATAGACATCCGAGATTATTCCCTCTTCAAATCCAAGCGATACCATATATTTCTTCACCCAATCTATAAACCCATTTATTTCTTTGAGATGAACAACCGAGATATCATGGGCACCGATTTTCTCATGAAATGTTATCTCGGCAGGAGGTGGGATTGTTCCTTCAGATAATCTGCCACCATTTTTTTTCTTGCTTAGATAAATTCTTTGATTTATAAGATTCGTTGCCCGACGAAATGTTTCAATATCACCCTTCTTTACCTTGGGTTCAGATGGCAAAGGTAGAATTTCAAGAACTGTTGTAGAATCAGATGCACTCAAATCTGTTGATAACAAAAGGATTTCTTCTTCACCATTCCAAGCAATGATTGCCCTTTGATTGGGTTCAAAGATTGTTACATCGGGATTAAACGGTATTAGTCCGCGGTCAGCAGAAAGAATTAAAAAAAGAGATAAAAATGTCAGAAAAAATTTTTTAGCCATAATTTGATTATAATAATTATTATAAAAAAATCAATAGAAAAAAACTGAATACTTATCTGAGTGCTTCAATTGCCGAAATAAGATACAGCAATCCAATCCCGGTAAGCGAGAAAAATTTTTTTGTGTCATCTGCGTTATGGAAATAATAATTTGCAAGTATGAGCCCAGGGATGAAAAATAACCCTCCTTTTAGCCCTTCACCCTTATAAAACTGTGCGCTACCCGGGACAATGAACAATGAACTGATTGTGAATATTTTTTTCTTTTCCGGGTCGTCTGTAGCATAGTTCGTCAATGCAGGATTGATTGTAATCTGAACATGGTATGCATCATTATAATATTTCGCAACATCAATGGAATATATACCGAGGTTCAGACCCAATCCATTTGAGTTTCCCATCCATTCAAAAGAGCCAAACCTGTAGGAAAAGTAGTTTAGGAACTTAAATTCCCAGCCTGTGCCATGCCATATGTCTGAATCAAGATATTCAATGTCATAAGAGCGGTCAAGATTGAATTTTATATTGAGGATATTGCTAATCCGGAGATTGCCAAATTCCAATTTATCAGATAATAGAATTGAATCAAGGATTGTAATCGGTTCAATACTTATCCCCCAACATAGTCTCGTGGGCAGGCGGTTCGTTGCACGTTCTCCGTATTTAATACGGGGACCGAAATTTAACAATGACCCTCCAGCATTCAACCCCTTTAGTCGATATTGAACTCCAATATCAATTGCACCTGAATAACCTTCTCCACCTTCAGCCCATTTAATCCAGTCCGGGAAGAGAAAAGAATAGATATACTTTAAAGTGAATCCAATTCCGAGACGCTTTATACATTTTCCATAAGAAACACCAATTGCATAATCATAACTATAAAAGGAACCAATATAATTTCCCTGGGGGTCTATTACCTCAGTCAGTCCTGTAGTAAAATACAGATAATTTAGAGCAAGAACACCATAATTTTTTACAGGAACAACAGCCGCACTATAAGTATAACGCATATCCGAAAGGAGCCATCCGAGCCAGGGTGATTCAGGGGTTAGATTTTTTGTATCTTTATAGATTAAAAATACAAGTCCTTTTAGCCAGGCATCTTCAAAGAATCTGCCCATTCCTGGCGGAGGCCCTTGATTCATTACTGCCAGTTGGAAATCGTTGAAAAAACCGATTGCACCGGGATTGTATTTTATTCCAATTGGGTCATCACTTTTTCCGGTGCCAGTTGAACCCATTCCTGCTGCCCGTGCACCAGCAGGGACGGAGAGAATAGAAAGTGCAGGTTGTTCTATTATTGTATCCGGTACTGGATTTGCAAATAGCGGTATTAAAAGAAAGAAACAAGTAGTCATATTTCTCCTTAAATATATCTCTCAGTTATTAAAAGATGCAGCCCTTTATCTTCTTCTTTCCTTCCTTAATTAGCTCTTCTTTTCTTTCCTTTATCTCCTGTTCTGCCTTTTGTCTCAATGAATCAAGGATTTTACCACGATCAATAAATTCTTTATATTTTTCCACAAATTGTTGGATTTCTTCCACAGGGAGTTTATCAACTAATGGCTTTAACTCACCCTTTCCAATCATTGCCTTGAAATTTTTATCCACCAAAATCTCTCTGGCACCTTCAATGAGACTCTTTACTTTGATTTTTCCATCAAACACACTGAATGAACTCCTTCCTTCTTTATCAACACTTGTCTTAAAGGTTGTTCCCCTGATATATGCCTGTGCCGCATCTGTCTTTACAACAACTTCATCACCTTTGTTTAATTTTGCGACCTTTGTTATGACCTCACCGATTGAGGCAAATATCCTTTGAAAGAATTTTTTATCAACCTTCTCTTTTTTCTCAATTTTAATACTTGAATTCGGCTCAACTCGCACCAGAGAGTAATCTGAAAATTGAATTTCACAGACTGACTCACTGTAAGTTGTGATAATATCGTTTACATAGAGCTGGGCATTTAGAACCCCTGCATATTTCTTACCGCCCCTTTCCACAAACACATTGCCAACAAGATAAGTTATCTTTGCGGGTACTTCTACAGAAATCAATGATAAAAATATAATTCCGGCAATGATATTCATTTTTCCTCCCCTTTAACAAATCCTATCTTGACTTCAATCTTTTTTGTATAATGTTGAATTTGCAATATTATCAATGGAAGTCCGATAATTAATGCATATAAAAGAACAAAATATGAATCATATCCAAATCCCATTGAAAATATTATCAATCCAATACCAAGATAAAATGTTGAAATTCTTTGTCTATTTTTCTCATCCATACGAAAACTTTTTTCCCTTTGATATATTCCATAACATAAAAGTATTATTCCAAATATAGGTAAAACCGGACTGTTTATAATTTTATATTTATGCCACCAGACAATAGTGATGATTCCAAATACAAAAGAAGAGTAAAAGAATAGTGCAAATAATCCACGCAAGAGATAGTTGTGAGATCCAACAGGAAAATAAGTAGGTTGGAAAAAAAGATTTTTTTGATAATATTCTTTACAGAGCCAGAGAATAAGAATCATTGTATATAAATAAGAGAAAAGCCAGTTTTCATAAGGGCTCAGGCAGTTATAAAAGAATAAGGCAGCGTAAAGCAGAATGAATATATCCCAGAGGAGTCTTTTATAGTGTATCTGCATCATTAATAAAATATCAAATCAAAAAGGTATTCACCTTCGTTATCAGGCATAAACACTATATTTTGCTTGGTGACATTTCCCATAACCGCATATATTTTATCATTTAAAATTTTGTTAACCCCAGATTTACTCAACTCCTTTACCTTAAACTTTGTTTCACAATTGACTTTATCCATAAATTCACCAATGGTAAGCGAATCCTTTATTAGATTATCTTTTATCATATTTACGGGATAAATCATCAGATTAGTACTGTATTTTTGCTTGATTTTATTAAATATGAATTCAATCAGCGACTGGTTTGCAGTAAATATTTTGGTCTGGAGTGTTTTTGATAACAACTGCTGGAAATTACTTATTGTATTCAATAAGGTTGTATCAGGCTCTCTCTTTATTTTTCTAACTATTGTATCCTGTAGAATCCGTTCTTTAATTATAAAATCAACTATCATTGGGGGCGAGCTTAATATGTTTTTATCAACTATCCATAACACATCACTCCGTTCTTTTACCGTTGCAAGTTTTACCTGGTCTGAGATGAACAATGAATCACGATATTTGGTGAATATGGCAAATCTTATCCCTTCATAATTTTTAAATCCGTAACCAAGGTCCACGGGAATTGACAAAAAGTTTGTCCCGTAAACCGGCTGGTTGGTGATGAGAAAGTCAATAGGAATTTGATCAAGGATATTAGAAAATCCCAGGCGCTGGAATATCCGGGACATAAATGGCGTCGCAAAGTTGAGATAACCAACTTTAATTCCTTTAAAATTTTTTGCACTGCATAGGTAAGGCTCAGGACTGTTGATATCATCAATGACTGATGAGAGATACATAAGTTCAATCTTTGTTGTCTTTACGCTTACCCTTTTGGGACAATTGATGAATATTAAAGATAAAAGAAAAAATATAAAAATTTTCTTTGCTGAAGAGAATAAATCCATAACTTATTATAACTATTGCTCAATCAATGTCAATATCTGATGCAGGGTGCGAGAGAAATTCCTGGATATATTCAAGGGCTGTTTCATAGTCTCTTTCTTCAACTAGAACTTCACCCCAGCCACCTTCTAATATTTTGGGCAGACCATCAAGCCAGGTCGTTTCAAATCTTCTAATAAGGGCTTCAATATTATGCCCTTTCAACATTTCTTTTATCGTTATTGCACCAAATTCATCCTGCGCAAGATAAACACGTTTTAACAAAAATCCTCCATTTAATCAAAAATATCATTCCAGAGCATTTTGTATATCATGCGGCGTGCTAATGTAAATCTTACATAGTCCCGGGTTTCACTGAATGGAATTAATTCAATGAATTCATCAAGTTCGGCGTTGGGATTCTTTCTAAGCCATTTCTTCAAATTTATTGGACCGGCATTATAAGCAGCAAGGGCAAGCGGTAATGATTTAAACTCATTTAACATCTTTTTGAAATAATAGGTTCCAAATTTTATTGAAACATCTGGATCATAGAGTGAATAATCGGTCACTTTAAGTTCTTGAGAAATCAACCTTCCTGTTTTAGGTATTATCTGCATTAATCCCTTTGCATCAGCATGACTTCTCGCGTCAGGGTCAAACATACTCTCCTGCCAGATAATGGCAAGGATGAGCCAAATATCATCGCTATTTTCTTTAATTGAAAAGAGATATCGTACAGGATAGAGTAGTTTCAAAAATTCTATTGGGTAAATCTTTGAATCGTTATTATTTTCAAATCTTTTTTTTAATTCCAGAGAAAATTTTATTGAGCCATAATCAAAGCCATATTCGGCACATAATCTACTAAAATAAATCAAATCAGCAAAAGATTTATCTTCTATT
>CBFGJP010000072.1:0-12810 GCA_965649105.1 Caldifarciminota bacterium | reverse complement strand
GCTCTATACTCTGCTCACCCAAAAAATTACCTTCTCTGATATTCGTCATCCTGAGCTACCTCCAATTCTGGCGCCAATTCTTCATAGTTGACTCCTTTTCGAATTGCCATGGTAAATTATATATAGGGTATTAAAAAAGTCAAGCGCCGATTTTATTCCAATTATAATTATTTAATAATCAATAATTTCTCTGCCATTCTTTCTTTCTGGTTATCAAGAATTAAAAAATAGATTCCCGGACTAAGATCGGATGTATTTAAATAAAGGTGATATCTACCCGATTCAAAAACACCATCTAAAATTGAGACAACCTTTCTACCCGTGAGATCCATAAGTTGCAAGCTGATTTTTCTCTTTCCAAATAGGGTGAACTGGATTGTGGCTTTATCGCTAATGACATTGGGAAAAATAAACAACTCCAAGCGTTCACCTACAACTTTTAACCCGTTATTTTCGTCAATCCCGCTCGAAACAATAAATTTGTAATAGGTACTTTCAGGCGCACAGATTGGATCCGTATGCCAGAGGCCAATACCATTTGCAACACAGAAGGAATCTTCAGCCCATAAAAAATAGCCCAGGGTGCATCCATACGCAACCGCAGGAATATGATAGTAATAAATATTCCCGTCAACACTGTCATGCCCGCTACCTATGAATTGTCCCCCATTAATATTGTAAAAAAGAGAATCAGCGCCAATTCCGGTAGAATCAGTAATAGTTGATTGAATAATATAAGGACCAGGATAGTTTGTATCGGGCCAGATGGAAGTATTGCTGAATTCTGGTCCATGGGTGTCCCAGCCTGGCACATAAAGATCACACATTTTTAGAAAATTTTCCACAATCATAAAATTCTGACTTGCGCCATTTGTGCTCTGTGCCGCGGCAACTCCATTGGCACCACCAAATCTACCAGGAACGACCCATTCATAAATCCATCTTGTATCTTGAGTTCCAAAATTATCAGTAAATTCCATGTAATCTCTTATTACCAGACAGGGCCAGAAATGATTTCCACTCAAAGGAATTCGGACCTTTCCCTTTGCAACCACCATCTTCTGATGCGTTTCATTGGCGGTATAAGGCAACCAATTTCCAATATAATATGTCCAGGTCCAGGATGTATTCCACCCTCCCCCATCGTAGATTGGATAGAAATAACATTTGTAATCGGGTCGATAATTGCCGATAAACCTATACCCTCCTGTCTCAAAATCTATTCCCTGCACATAAAGATATAATGTCGTATCGGAAAGGTATGACCATACTACACTATTATTTCCAAGTGTATCGAGCTCAACAATTTCTGCATTGGAGAATGTATCTGGAGCCGGGGGGATACCTTGAGATGGATGTAGTAATTTAATACGGGCATAACTTCCCCCCGGATATACTGTCAGATCCCACCAGGTGCGCATGGAATCAAAAGGTGTCCATTCAAACAAATCGGTATTTTGTTCATACCTCGCCTGTTGCCCGATGACAAGTGGTACATCTTCTTTTCTTATTTGAATTTCGGGTATTGACCATACCCAACCGGTCATTGCGATAAAGATTAAAAAAACAAATATCTTAACTCTTCTACTCATAATACCTCCCAATTGATAATTTTTATCTTACCTGCCATATTAAATATATTCTTTTTAAAAAATTTGTCAAGATTTATAAAAAGTCTTTCAAACGCAATTTAATTACAATTTAATTATGCACAGTCAAAATGGGAATATAAAATAAGATAGGAGAATTAGTTCCACTATGAAGTTAATGATTAAGTGGAGGCAAAGAACCCAGAGTGTAAGCAACTTGACAACCATAGTAGGGATGTATATAATGATGCGAGGTGTTTATGGAAAAAATTGATAAAGCACTGGATGCCCGAGGACTTACTTGTCCGATGCCAATTGTAAAATTGTCTCAGGCAATAAAAGAAATGCAGGTAGGTGAAATTATTGAAGTTCTTGCCTCTGACCCTTCTTTTGTGCCTGATGTTGAAGCCTGGTGCCGGAAGACTGGGCAGAAATTGGTTGAAATCAAAGAGGGTCCTGGAGAAATAAAGGCATACATTAAGAAAATCAAATGAAAGGAGTGAAATGACTCAGGAAAGGGTATCAATAATCGTGTTCAGTGGCGAACTTGATAAGTGCCTCGCCGCATTTATCATTGGCACCGGTGCTGCTGCCTCAGGCATGGCAGTTGATATGTTTTTTACCTTCTGGGGATTGAGCGCTTTACGTAAAAAGGGTGTAAAAGTAAAAGGTAAAACATTTATAGAGAAGATGTTTGGAATAATGCTGCCGAAAGGTGCTGATAATCTTGCATTATCCAAAATGAATATGTTGGGTATAGGAACGAATATGATGAAAGATGTGATGAAGAAAAAAAGGGTTGCTTCGTTACCAGAGCTTATCAATATTGCCATCCAACTTGGTATAAATCTTTATGCCTGTGAAATGTCAATGAATGTAATGGGTCTGAAAAAAGAAGAATTGATCGATGGACTCAAAGGCATAGTCGGAGTAGCAACCTATCTTGAGAATGCCGCAAAGGCACAAATAACCTTATTTATTTAATGTATATGGAGAAGCAAAAAAGGCGAATTGGCTTTATTGTTACCGCTGGTCCCTATACATTTGAACATCTGGATACAGTTTATAATTTGGGTAAAACGGCACTTGAAAAAGGCATCGGTGTCGATATTTTTCTTTATCTTGATGGTGTGGTTGCTTTAAATAAAAATATCAAATCACCCGGCGAAAGGCATATTCCATCAATGTTGAAAGAACTTGCGGAATCAGGAGCTAAGATTGTTGCCTGTGGCGATTGCGCACACTTTCGCGGACTATTTCGTGATAATGTTATAGAAGGAACAAAGTTAACTGGCATCGCAACCCTGGCGGAAATGATTGAAGAATGTGACCGATTTATAAGTTTCGGGATTACGGAATGAAAAAAGTAGTGATATTAAGCACAAGACCACCTTACGGGTCCTCAATAAATGCGGAGGCCTTCCGCGCCGCATTAGGGCTTGCATTTTCAGAAATAGTTGTTGATTTAATACTCATCCGTGACGGTGTTTTTGCCGCGCTAAAAAATCAATCACCGGTAAAACTCCAGGTGAAGCCGATCGTGGAAGTTTACGAAAAAATATCAGAATACAATATAAATTTGTTTCTTGATAAGGTTTCAATTGAAGACAGAAATCTAAAACCCGAAGAACTTGTTTCAGCCCATTTGCTAACCCGCGCACAATTAAAGGAAAAAATTGATACGGCAGATGTTATTTTGACATTTTAAAAATATGAAAACCCTTTATCTTTTTACCCAAACTCCCAATGAAAACAATATCAAATTGGTGAAAAATCTAATAGACAATAATGATTGCATTGTCTTTATCCAGAATGGAGTCTATATTGCTAAACATAAAGCCGAACTGGATTGTCAAAAGTATATATTGAAAGCAGATTTGGAGGCGCGCGGTATTGAAACGCATGTTGAAATTGAAATTGTTGATTATAATAGGCTCGTTGATTTATTTTTTGAATATGTGCGCACAGTAACAATATAGGGGGATATAATGAGTGAAATATTTGGGGGGAAAGAGGAAAAGATAGGCGCGAAGAACATAAAAAATAATCTGAAGAACAGCGTAACCATGACCGAAGGTAAGATAAATCTTGAAACCGGTTGTTTTACTATTGAAGATTTTGAAAATAAATTGAATATATTGCCAATTGATATCATATTAGTTAATAAAGATGACATCGTTGCCTATTTTAGTCAAACAAAAGGAAGAATTTTTACAAGGACCAAGGCGGTGATAGGAAGCAAGATTCAGGAATGCTGTCCCCAGAAGAGTGTCCATATAGTTAATCAAATCCTTGAAGACTTTAAAAATAAAAAAAAGAGATTTTGCAGATTCCTGGACCAATATAGGGGCATACTTAATTTATATCAAAAAGATAACTGGAGAAAAAAGTCAATTTTAAGTTAAATAAGGAGGAAACGATGGCAAACCTTTTCTGCGCAAGCGAAGTAATTGAAATAAATATTGAAGCGCGAAAAAGAGGATTTGAATTTTACAAAAAAGTGGCGAAGAAGACAAAATCAAAAGATGTAAAAGAAACATTCAAATGGCTTGCAGACCGAGAAGAAAACCAAATGAATACACTTCAAGAAATTCTAAAAAAAATTGAAGTCTGTCAGCCTTTTGAGTTATATCCGGATGAGTATTCTATGTATGTGCAGGCATTACTTAAAAAGCATAAGTTCAATAATGTAAAAAATAAGGATTTATTGAAAAAGATTAAAACGAATGCAGATGCAGTTGATACCGCAATTGAATATGAAAAGGATTCGTTGCTAATACTTTACGAAATGAAAAATTTCGTGCGCAAGCAGGAATTAAAAATTATAAACAAATTAATAAAGGAAACCCAAGCGGATATATATCGTTTGAATAATCTCAAAAAATGCCTATCAAGCAAAGACCTTAAGACCTGCCTCTTAAAATAAAAATGAAACAAGTCTATCTCGATAATGGTTCAGCAACAAGAATAGATGAGCGCGTCTTTGATGTGATGCTTAAATTTTTGAAAGAAGAATATGGAAATGCCCAGAGTATGCATTCTTTAGGTCAGCGGGCAAAAGATGCCCTGGAAAATGCCCGCTCAAATGTTGCAAAATTGATAAATGCCAGTCCCGAAGAAATAATTTTCACTTCCTGCGGCTCAGAATCAAATAACCTTGCTATAAAAGGCATCGCCTATGCGAACCGCAAAAGAGGCAAACACCTTATTGTGTCAAGTATTGAACACTTTTCAGCACTCCAGGCTGCAAAGAGGCTCCAACAGGATGGATTTGAAGTAACATATCTACCGGTTGATAAATATGGATTCGTTTCACCCGATGATTTAAAAAGGAATATAAGAAAAGACACAATTCTCGTTTCAATCCAGCATGCAAACCCGGAAATCGGGACGATCCAGCCTATAAAAGAACTTTCTGATATTGCCCGCAGTGCGGGTGCACTTTTCCACACCGATGCAGTTGCCAGTGCTGGCATAATACCGGTCGATGTGAATGAACTCGGTGTTGACCTACTCAGTCTTGCCGGTACAATAATGTACGGGCCAAAAGGAGTTGGTGCCCTATATTTAAAAAAAGGAACACGCATCATCCCGCTCATTGACGGTGGAATTCAGGAATTCGGAAAAAGGGCAGGCACAGAAAATATTCCAGCAATAGTAGGATTGGGAAAGGCATGCGAGATTGCCATTGAAGAAATGGACATAAATAGAAAAAAAATTACAAAACTTCAGAAAAAAATAATTGAAGAACTGCCGAAAAAAATTGAATATGTATATTTAAATGGACATCCCGAAACACGCTTACCTAATAATGTGAACTTTTCTGTTGAATTTGTCGAAGGCGAAGGAATGCTATTGTTTTTAGACCAGAAAGGGATCTATGTAACAAGTGGCTCTGCCTGTACTTCAAGGGCGCTGAAGATGTCCCATGTATTACAGGCAATAAACCTTGACCCGGCAGTTGCCCAGGGCTCGGTTTTAATGGTATTTTCAAAATATAACACAGATGAAGATGTGGACTACATTCTCAATGAATTTCCACCTATTGTCACACAATTACGCAATATGTCTCCCCTCTATGCATATTTTTTAAAAACCGGTAAAAGAATGGATGCAGGTCCCGGCACCGAGTACGACCACCATCACGAAGAAGAATAGATTTCTCATCCACTCTCCTCAATTCTCCAACACTTCAAAATATTTTTATCAGTCTTAAATTCTACGGGCAGGAATTTTTTTACAACCCAGATGTTTGTCAGAGCGTGGCAGGTTAATTCGGAAAATTTTATTGCAATCTGTTTACCGGTTTTATAAGTTGCAAGCGCCATATATGGTATAATCTGGTCAACCATATATTCATCAACTGCGGGCGGGTCTTTTAAAATTTCTTTTAAATTTTTTGCAGTCTCCTGTCCGATCCGCTCAGCCGGTTTTCCCTTTTCACCTAAACCATCAACTCTAATAACACCATTTTCAAATATGGCAATTGAATGTATAAAACAACCGGCTGAATCGGTCTCAACATATTTATATTTGCAATTTGCTTCGGGATATACACTCTGGAATCCGGTAATGAGCCTTTCCGCAACGCGTGCACTTTTAACGTGTTCTGAAGATATTGCGCAGACATCAACTTTTTTGAATTCTTTAGGTTCAACAAAATCAATGGGCTGTAAAATACCTGGATTGATAATAACTGATACTTCTCCCCCACCCTGGGGATAAAATCCGTGTCGCTTTATCTCAACTAAAATATCCACTCCCATTTTTTTTAAATAGTAACAGAAGACATCAGTAAAATAAAGGATTGTCGGACTGAATGGAACTGCTGTCCCACCTTTTATAATGATTCGTAAAATCTCCGGTGCACAAATACCAATGGGTACCAGTGTCTGCAATATTAATGTAACTGCACCCGCAGTTTTGGTATCAATTTCATAAGAACCACCGTTTATCTTGCCTGGGACAAAATTTATTTTCGTTGAATTCAACACGGCACCGGTCAGTTCTGCATTACAAATTTTTGCGGCAGACTTTATTCCTTCAAGGTGTTGGGGTTTCAATCCAGGTTTTTCTCTACCCTTTCTAATGTTGTATATCATTACTGGCTTTTTTGTAATGCCGGAAAGGGCAATAGCAGTGCGGAGGATTTGACCACCACCTTCTAAGTAGGAACCATCTATTTCTATCATTTCAGTCCACATTTATTTCCCTTTCAATACAAAACACAGCATTAGCAAACTAACGCACTCCAGAGTATCGGAGCAAATATATTCATTTTAGATAAATTCCTTTGGAATACCATTGGGTGTGTAGGCAACAAGTGGCTTTATGCCGGCTTTTTTTAATCGCTCCGCCACATGGGGATAAAGAAAGATATACTCTTCTTCAAAATCATCAATTATTTTGTGGAAAATTTTTTTCAATCGTTCTTTCAATTGGATTATATTCTTATCCGGACTGAAAGACAGCATAACCGCAAGGTTAAATCGTATCCGAGCATTTACAAGGTTCTGAAGATTATCCAAGATTAAATCAAATGTTTCCGGTTTTGCTAAAGTGAGCATTGAAAATTCCTCCGGAGTTGTTCCTTTCAATGATACTCGGACATGTAAATTTCTAAATACCGTAAGGTCTTTCACAAAATCAACATCAAGAAGTGTACCATTCGTTTCAAGAATAAAAATTAATTTGGTTCTATCAATCATTGATATAACCGAAATCAAATGCTCTTTAGATAGCGTTGGCTCGTTCCCGCTTATTCTGACATAACGGTAATTATTTTCTTTTGCACATTTTATTAGATTTTCCGCAACATAATCCGGTGCATAGAAACTGCCTATCTTTTCAGGGTTATCCCTTGGTTTATTACTCCAGCAAAATACACACTTTAAATTACATCCACAACAATCAGCAGTTGCAATACCGCCATACCAACGTCCGGTCCTTACGAGCCGATAATATTTTCTACTACTTTGTTTAAGAATTACCGACTTAATCTCTTCAGCATATTTTAAAGGCTCTAACAAAGCCATGTAATAATATATTGTAAGTACTGCCTTATGTCAAGATTAAGGAAAGAATCTCCATTGACTTTATTAAAAAAATAATTATAATAAAACAAAGGAGGTTCAATGACTAAATCAACAAAAATAGGTGTTTTAATAATCTCTATACTCGTAGTATTATTATTTTCATCAGGGTATGCCAATCCAAATTCAAGGACTAGCAACGAATATCAGAGGTTCACTAAACGGAACATAGAAGAAAATAAGCCAACGCCCTACACCCCATCTTTTAACAGAGGCGGTATCCTTTTTGTAGAGGATCCCGCGGATGCTGGTTTTGGACCCGCTTCAAAACCCGATCCGTTATGGACCAATACATTGAACGACCTGCTTGGCACTGGAAATTATGGCTGGTTTGGGCCAACCGCTGATCCAAGTGCAAATGGTCCGGATCTACCGACAATGCAGAACTACGATCTTGTAATATGGAACTGTTACGATTTTTGGTGGGCTGACATGGCTCTAACATCAACTGATCAAACAAACCTACAAAATTATATAAATGGTGGTGGTAAGGTATGGCTATTAGGACAGGACATAATTTATAGTGGTGTCCCAATGGCGTGGCTTACAACTAATTTCCATTTGTCCAGCGTAAGTGAAGATTATTGTCAGGATGCTACATCTTTGAATATCCTGGGACTTGCAGAAATAAATGGTATTTCATTTACCACATATTGTGATTATCAATCCAATGGTTTCTGGTGTGATGCATTGACTCCTGATGCACAGGCACACCATATCATACAGGACCTTACCTACACCCAATATAATTCAATTGCCTACCCCAATATGACACCTCTTCAAACTTCTTTCTGGACGGTTGATGGAAGAAATCCTTCTAATTACAACCAATGGCTTAATATGGTATATGGTATGCTCGAGGCTTTCGGTGTCTATGGCATTGCCGAAATGCCTCAAAAAACGCCAGTGAGAAATATTAATATCAATGTTACACCTTCAATTCTTAGAAAGAGTGTGTCGATAAATTATAGCATTCCAATATCCGGGGAAACAAAAATCTGCGTCTACGATAAAACAGGAAAACTTATAAAAACCTTAATTCAAGATTATAAATCTGCGGGCGGCTATAAAGTAATATGGGATGGCAAAGATGAAAATGGCATACAAGTTGCCAATGGTGTATATTTTGTAAACGCGCATTGTGGAAAGTTTTCCTGCAGTGCAGTACTGACCGTGATTAAATAAGAAAATCTAAAGGTAGCAAAAAGGCAGGCCTTTCGGTCTGCCTTTTTTATTGACAACATTATGAATTTTAGTATAATAAAGTAGTGAAATTATTAATCGTAACACCGCGTTCATCTGATAAGAAAACGCCGATAGGCCTTAAAATTCCCCAGCTCGCCCTGCACATTCTTGCGGCGTTAACGCCGCCAGATATAGAACTCACCGTGATTGATGAACAGATGAAAGATATTGATTTTAACAAACAATACGACCTTGCTGGTATTTCCATAATGACTGCCAATGCACCGCGGGGATACCAAATTGCCCAAAAACTCAAAGAAAAAGGCACGAAAATAGTTTTCGGTGGCATCCATGCCTCGGTATTACCTGAAGAAGTATTAAAATTTGGAGATTCGGTTGTAGTAGGTGAAGCAGAGGGTGTATGGCATAAAGTGCTTGAAGACTTTAAAAACAATAAACTTCAAAAGATATACCGACCCGGACCATTTGATTTAAGCAAGTCTCCCCTGCCGAGAAGAGATCTTAATCTCGAGCCGGTTATCCTTGGTTATAAATGGCCTGGGTTTTTTACTACAAGGGGCTGCCCATATAATTGTGAATTCTGTTCCGTGAGCGATATCTTTGGCAAAAGAATACGACATCTCCCCATCAGCCAAGTTATCAGAGACATTGAAAATGCCGGTTCAAAGATATTTTTGAACCTTGATGATAATGTTGTAGGAAATCCCAGATACGCTAAAGAATTATTTCAGGCACTTGCACCTTTGAAGATTGAATGGGGTGGGCAGAGCACGATTAATATTGCCAGAGATACTGAACTACTTAAATGGTGCTACAAATCCGGATGTCGCGGCTTATTCATCGGTGTGGAGTCAATATCAACAAAGGGTTCAGCGGGTTTCCAAAAAACTTTAAAGACAATTCAGGAAAATTTAGATGCCGTAAAAAGGATTCAGGATGCAGGCATTCTATTCCATCCTTCTTTTGTGTTTGGCCTCGATGATGATGCAGAAGATATATTTCAGAAAACCCTTGATTTCTTATATAAAGCCCAAATAACAACCGCAACCTTTAACATTCTGACACCATATCCAGGCACCCGCCTCTATCAACGGTTAAAAAATGAAGGCAGACTTTTGACCGAAGACTGGGGTAAGTATAATCATTCAACGGTTGTATTCAAACCAAAAAATATGACGGTTGATGAATTGATTGAAGGCTACCATTTTTTGAAGAAAGAATTTTATTCAATATCAAACATCTGCAAAAGAATTTGTAGATTGGGCGAAATTTCAAATGCCGGGTTGGTTCAATTCTTTTATGCAGTTTTCAATAATATTGCTGGAAGAAAGATAATACCCGAATCTGCTCAAAATGATTACACAGGTCGGGCATAGAAAAAATCGTCTTTTAAATAACCCTTTATTTGAAAAATCGGCATTATTAACTCTTCACCCGGTTTTTCAAACATAATAACTTCAAGATGGTCAGTCTCATCATCCACCGTATAGAATGACATATATTTTTTCGTGCGGGTAAGAATCGTTCTCTTTGCTATCACAAGGCAGGTCAAACCCGTCGGATTTTGCATTGATCGTATATCGGCAATTTTTGTCTGTCTTTCAGGATATAAAAATTCTAAGATATGCATCGCCGGGAGAAATCCCAGTATATTAAATTGAGATCGTAGTTTTGATTGCTGGGTAAAATCACTAAATTCTCTATCCGATAATTCGTCTTTTATAAAAATTTCCTGTTCTACCGACCTTTGCCGGTTATTCTGATTAAGAACTCTTAAGAGTCTGAAGTATAACTCGGTCCAGGATTTGCCGAATAAATCCATTGCTCCGGATTTTATGAGACTAACAACTTCTTGAATATCTGGGTTTACAAAAGAATAAAACTGTTCAACATTTTTAAAAGGACGAAATTTTAATATTTTTTTAATCGTCGTTTGAGATAGATTCCTTATGCTACAAAGTCCAACCACCAGTGAACCATCTTTTATAGAAAACCCATATTCACTCCTGTTTATATCCGGTCCAACGATTATTATCCCCCATCTTCTTGCCTCATTTATGTAGGCATATAGTGGATAATAACCGCCTTCGTTATTTAACAACCGACAAAAAAATTCCCGTGGATTATAAAATTTCTGATATGCTGAAAGATAGGCAAGCGTAGCATAAGTAAGACTGTGTGCCTTATTAAAACCAAACGAAGAGAATGCTGCAATTCGCGCCCATACCCGTTCAATCTCTTTCTTGTTATATCCAAGTTTTGCAGCCCGGATAAAAAATCTTTCCCTTATTTCATTCATCAAATTTGAGTTTCGTTCTTTGGTCATTGCCCTTCTTAAAAGGTCAGCATCATCTAAATTGAATCCAGCAAAACGATTGGCGATATTAAGAATCTGTTCCTGATATACCGGTATACCCATGGTCTCTTTTAGAATATCTTTGAGATCGGGATGTAGATAATCCACTCTTTCTTTACCATCAAGTCTTTTTAAAAATCTTTCTTTCATTCCACCCCTTGCCGGTCCCGGTCTTATGATCGCAATGGCATTGGCAATATCCATCAAACTTTTTGGTTTTATCTTTTTCAGAACCTGCCTTACCATTGGGCTCTCAATCTGAAAACAACCAAGGGTCTTACCTCCGGAAATGAATCTGTATACTGAAAGGTCAGCCAGATCTATCTCTTCCTTTTTGAGATACAATTCCGGGAACCCACGAACACCCAGGATATCAAGTTTTACAAGCCCCGCAATACCAATGGCGTCTTTGTCAAAATGAGTAACCGCTCCCTGGGGGCTGGGATAGAGCGGAACATACTTAAAAACTGGCTCGGGTGTGATAACAATACCACTGGGATGGGAGGCAAAATATTTAGGATACCCATCAATCCTTTCTGCTAACTCCATTATTCGGGTAATTAATTTCTCACCAATATGGTCCTTGATTCTTTTCAATTCTAATGGTGATATACCACAGGCGCGGGCTGAATCTCTGAAACCGGCACGGGTCTGAAATCTATTTATCATACTGATTCTTGCGACATAGTCACTTCCAAATATCTTATAAATTTCATTTATCAGATATTCACGCTCGTTGAATTCTACATCCAGGTCAATATCGGGTGGTTCACCACGTTTTTGATTTAAAAAGCGCTCAAAAGGAAGATTATATTTCATTGGATTAACAACCGAAATATCCAGAAGATAAAAAATAAAAGAAGCAGCGGCAGAACCACGCACATTCACACCAATGCCTTTATTTCGGGCAAATTCCTTTAATTCATAGATTAAAACAAAATATGCTTCAAAACCCATTTCTTTTATAATCCTGTATTCAAATTCCACCCTTTTTCTCTCATTTATGGTCAATCGTTGATAAAATGGTTTGATAATTTCCATCAATCTCTTTTTTGTCTTTGGGAAAATCCAGGATTTTGCTTCAGGCAGATATGTACAGCATTCGGCAATTTTAAAGAGGTTGCTGATCGCCTCTGGATAGGAATCATAAAGCCTTATAAATCTTTCGGGTTTAACAAAATAAGATATTTTTTTATCTCCATCTTCAGTTTTAAATTTTTTTATCATGGACAAAAGTCTATAAATGATTCGGTCTTGAGGCCTGGCATAAAATATTTCATTTGCACCAATAATCGGAATTTTTTTATCGGGTATAAAACGGCCATCCGGGGATAAAAGAAAATAAATATCGGTAAATGCAGATGCCAGATTATCAATAATATTTAAAGAATTGGATACCAGAATCAAACCGGATGAGTGTTCTTTTATAAAATTTATATCAATTTTTTTGAAGGCATAATGAGTTAGAATCTGGCACAGGTTTTTATAACCGGCTTTGTTTTTGGTGAAAAGATATAAATATTTTTTATATATGGGACTAAAGTCCCCACTCACATTTGATATGAAT
>CBFGJP010000071.1:0-12989 GCA_965649105.1 Caldifarciminota bacterium | reverse complement strand
TTTCACTAAAACCACCCTCCCTTTTCGCATACCCCATCCCATTGCCTCCCACCCTGAAAAATTCCACAATTTACTTACGAATTGCACTTGGGTATTTAGCCTCTAATGTGGTCATATTTGCCTTTCGGATTTAAAAAATTTTTTGCGAAGCATTTATTCAACCCAGAATATTTCTTGGGGTGGATACCATGCCTTGAAACTCTGTATTACATTATTGACATTTTAGCAGTTTTGTGTAAAATATGTTACTATGAGGGAGTGTAAATTTTGCGGATATTCAAAAATTTTGGAGACCTATGTATTCTGTTCTAATTGTGGGGCAAAACTCATTCATTCTGAAGAAACTGAAGACGAAAGTGAGCATGTTAAATTATTGGGCGGAGAGTCCCGCATCGCAACTATATTTTTTGTAAATTTTATCAATACCGAAACGACTGTCGATAAAGCAAAAATACGACAGAATGCAATTTATCTTGCTGAGGCAATGGATGAGTTCGAAAATATTATAAAAAAATATTCAGGTTTTGCTAACAAGATTTTTCCTGATAATCGTATCCTTGCGGCCTTCGGTATTCCGAGGTCACATCGCGATGATCCCGAAAGGGCAATAGAATGTATTTTAGCCATAAAGGAATATTATAATGATAAAATTACAAAAAATGAATTCGGTGACTGGCATATATCTTTTGGGGTTAATACTGGTTGGGTATTTTTCGGTTATGTTATAGAGAAACTTTCTTATTTAACAATTATTGGCGATGCGGTTAATGTAGCAGCAAGATTAACTCAAATTTGCCCACCGGAGGAGATATATTTAAGTAATGCTGTTTACGAAGTAGTCTCTAATATTGTAGATGTTGATTTCGTTGGAGAACGAATAGTGAAGGGTAGAACCGGAACTATTAAAATCTATAGACTTAAAGGATTATTAAAAGAAAAACGAAAAACTGTAGTATCAAAATTTCCATTGTTGGGAAGGGAAAAGGAATTTGAAAAATTGGTAAACGCTGTTAGAATGGTAAAAGAATCAAAGACTCTTAAAATTTGTGCGATAACTGGCCAAATGGGTATTGGCAAAACCCGACTTAAAGAAGAATTTATAGAATATATTAAACTGGACAGGAATTATAATGTTTTTGAAAGTTATTGTGCAGTAGAGATCCATACTCCATATTATCCATTTAAATTGTTTTTCCGTAAACTTTTAAATCTTGGTGAATATGATGATGTAAGAAAAATTGAGGAAAAAATCGACCAATTTGTGTTAAACAATAATCTGACATTACAGGATGCAAAAGGGTTAAAACATCTTTTTATGACAGATATGCGGAGGATTTGGGGCGATAAATTACAAAAGATACAGGAAGAAATTTTTAGCGCAGTAAAAAATGTTCTCAGGGTAATTTGTAATGAAAAATCATTAATTTTGATTTTTGAAGAATTCAATCGGGCAGATAATCTGAGTAAAATGCTGGTTAACTATTTTGTTAATGAACTCTCGGATTTTCCCATTTTTTTGTTAATGGTTAATTTTATAGAAAATACTAGTGATAAAATGAATCAGCCCTTTGAAGTCATTAATTTGGCTCCTCTCTCGTTTGAAACAGTTAAAGATTTGATTAAATATGTATTAAAATGTGAGGTAGATGAAAAACTTACAGATTTCATATTTCGTATGTCCGGCGGCAATCCATTATTTGTTATTGAAACAATAAGAAATTTGAAAAAGACCCAGTTAATCAAACAAACCGAAGACGGAAAATGGTATCTGGAAAAAGAAAGACGATTACCTTTTCTTGATGACCTGTACGGTGTTGTGATGTCTGGTATAGATGCCCTTTCTCCGGCTCATCGCTTATTGATTGATTATGCATCGGTTGTGGGGTACAGTTTTACGCGAAAGGTCATTACAAACCTTCTGGGTAATATTCCTGACATACAGGAACGACTTGATTATTTGATAAACGAAGATTATATTATTCAGTTTCGGAACAGCGAAGATCCAGTTTATATTTTCAGACATAATTTGTTGCGGGATGCTGTTTATACAACCCTACCGATTAAGAAAAGAAAAGAAATCCACAAGAAAATTGCAGAGTTACTCGAAAATATTTATGCAGATTGTCTTCCTGAGTATTACGAAATTCTTGCTCAGCAATTTCTATCCTGCGAGAAATTCGAAAAGGCCGGATATTATTTTAAATTATCGGGCGACAAAGCAAAAATTTTATATTCAATTGAGCCAGCAATGAATTTCTATAATACCGTCTTGAGAATAGAAGAAGAACACCCCGGCGCAATTGATGTTGAAAAAACACTTGAGTGTCAATTAAATCTTAGCGACCTCTATGAATTACGAGGTGATATTCAACGGATGAAAACAATAGCCGAGCAGGGTGTAGAGAACACCCGCAGACTGAATTTTTTAAGATGGAATCTTCTTTTCACCGAGCGCTTAGCCGTTGCCTGTTATTTATTGGGCGAATTTACAAGGGCGGAAGAAGAGTACATCGGTGCAATTGAAAATTGCAATGGCCAGATGGTTGATATTCTTACATTACTCTATATTGGTCTGGGTAATCTTTATCAGGCAAAAAACGAGCCTGAGAAAAGTCTATTGAACTATAATCTCGCTTGGGCAACCGCCCGTAGCAACAATTATAAAGAAGGCGAACTACCATGTTTGTTGAGCCTTTCGAAAATGCATCAAAAATTAGGAAATTATGAGCTCTGTTTTGAATATCTAAATTATGCACAAAGTGAATTAGTAAAAGAGAATGAAATACTCAACCTGGCGGAATTGAAATATTTAGTCGGAGAAAATTATTATCAAGTGGGAAATATACAAAAAGCAAAACAATATTTTCAGGAAGCATTCAGTCTGACGGAGGAAATTGGTTTTGAAATTACTTTAAAATCTGCACTTAATTTAGCAATAATTGAGACGATACAAAAAAATGAGGCAGAAGTTAATCGTTACTTAAATATTATAAATAAAAAGATTTCCTTGCTGGTGCGTGATAATTTACTGGCAGAGATTAATCTAAAAAAATCTTTGATTTTAATAAATATGAATCAGGTGGAGAGGGCAAGGGAATTTATTAATAATGCATTAAATCTGGCACAGAAGTTAAACAATAAAGAGATTGAGTTTTATTGTTATATAGTCCTTTCCGATATTGATGAGATAAAGGCAATAGATTATTTAAAAGATGCACTTAATATCAGTGAGACATTAAAATATCCACCTTTGATTGGCCAGGCACTTTGGAAACTTGCTCTATTTTATTATCAACAAAACGAGATAGAACAGTCACATTATTTTGGGCGAAAGGCACTTTATGTTTTTGATGGTATTAAATCGAGACTGAATCCAGAAAATCGTGCGTATTTTACCAAAAAGAAAGAATATACAAGTTTACTGGAGATTTAAATGTCAAATTGCCCTGTATGTAAAAATATATTGCCTGAAAAAGCCAATTTCTGTCCTTATTGTGGTAAGCTTCTTTCTTTAGCAAAAACATTACCCCTTGAGGAATTACCACTAACTTTTCTGCGCGCGGATTTATCGGGGTTCACAGGATTAAGTGAAAATATGACTGCGGAAGATGTGATGAACTTTTTAAATAATCTATTTAATAGTTTCTACACAACTATTGAGAAATATAAAGGTTTACTATATCAGGTCATCGGTGATGAAATTGTTGGTATTTTTGGTTTAAACCGGAAAAGCGGTTACGCCCCACATCTTTCCATTATGGCTGTTGAGGAAATAATTAAGAAGGTTAAGGAATGCGATGAGAGTTTCCAATCTTTAGAAAAATGTAAAATAAAATGTGGCTTAGAATTGGCACCTGCATCGATATATAACATAAAGGGTGATCTGCATAATGCAATCATTGTGACCGAGGGCTTCGCTAAGAGTCTTGTTTTGCAAAAAAGTGCGGAAAGTAATACGGTATTGGTTGGAGAATCACTTTATCAGGCTACTCGTTCTTTCTTTGAATATGAAGAATATGGAGAAATGATTGAAAATTATATTTCAGTTCGTGCTTATAAATTGAAACTGAGGTAAATATGACTGAGGCTCAGACGATTGAATTTAAAACTGATTTTATTAAACAATTGGGACTTGGTATCAATATCTGTCGTATTTATCCAAAGGGTCATCCATCGCTGGAACCAGTGGTTCAACGGATAAAGATACTGATGAAAGAACTGCCCATGGAACAGGAATCAATATCGGTTGTCGTAATAGAGGATGTTTTGATGATGGGCGAAGATAGGTTTGAATCAAAAAAACTGCCACTTGTAAAAAGTCTTGTTGATAGATTTACCCGCCTTGGGGTAAAAAGTATTACATTTGATATAAATGCACCGGAGGATGAAATTCGGGCATTCTTTTTAGCGATGGCAGCTACTCCAGCAGACCTCGCGGATTATGGGGATATTGTTGCTCTGGTTAGGGCGCGTGGTATTTTGAGTATAAAGATAAATAAATATCGGGTTGGTGTTGTTTCCTCGGATGAGGAAATAAAACAACTTGATTGGACAAATTTTTTAGAATCTCTTGTCATTTCGCAACAAACATGGAGTGAAGAAGAACGAATCAAACAACTCGGTAGTTTTCTTGCTGGAATCGGTGTTTTGGGTAATGAATCAGTGGAGATCCAAACTCATAAGGTAATAAATGGACTTGAAAAACTTGCCGGAATGATTGCCGATCAATATGGAGAAGAAAGATGGGACGAATATGCCGTTATATTTTCGCGTATGCTTGCAGTTCTTTCTCCAACGATTAAAAAGAATATTGTTCGGTATAAAACTGAGAATAAAAAACTTGCCCTACTTTTCAAAAGTTTGATCCCAACCATGGCTGACGAAGATATTATTGATATTATTGTAACCAAGGTGAAGGAAAAAACACCCGATGTAGAAGATGAAATTGTTGATATCTTAAAAAATATTACGGGCACGCGATTGCCCGATATACTTTCTTCAATACGGGTTAATGTCCCGGAGATAAATTTTGAGAAAATTGTTGCAAGATTGATGAGTGAAATGAAGGCAACAAAGGGGTCCGAGGTTGCCGATAAAATAATGGAAAAAAATTTAGAACAGCAAATGAGGAGTTTATTTCCACAATTGAGGGAGTCATCAGCACAAAAGCGGGCTGAAGCAATCGATAAACTTATGGAATTGAGTAATAAAATTTTTGAGAGCAAAAGTTATGAACTTGTCAGATTGCTGGTTGACCGTTTAGATACATTAAGTGATAGTGAAGAGGATATAAGTATTTTTAAGAAGATATTGGATAGCCTTAAAGAATTATATTTTATTGCGCAAAAGCAGCAGCGTGAAGAAATTATGCAATTTATTTCCAAAAAATTCAGCAGGCATCTCATACGCAAAGAAAAATCATTACTTGACAAGAAGCATCTTGTTATCAGAATAATTGCTGAGATAAAAGACCAGAGTTATCTGCCTGAGCTCGTTTCACTTTTGTGGGATCAGGGTTCGTATGTTGAGGCAAGAGAGGCATTGATTGCAATGAGAGATTATTCGCTACCGATTCTTATAGAAACCTTAAAGGATGCGGACGACAAAACAGTTAGAATGAAGATCATTGATATTTTAATCCGTATTGGTGAAAAGGTTATTCCTGAGGCATTAAAATTGCTTAATTCATCTGAGTGGTATATTAAAAGGAATGGTATATATATATTGGGTGAGCTTAAAGCATCCGTAGCTATTGAGCATCTGGGTAAACTTATGGAAGACAGAGATGAAAGGGTACAACTTGCAGTCATTGAGAGTTTGAGTAAAATTGGCACTGAAAAGTCTTACGAATATATAAAACTTGGACTACAAAGTTCACATCGTTCAGTATTACTTGCAGCGGTAAAGTTACTACCTAAAGAAGATGTAAAAAATAGATTGCTTTATATTGCTTCTTGGTTAAGGCAGCGTAAAACTATTCCGGATGAAAAAGAAGAACAATTCAGAAGATCGGTCATTGAAGTCCTTGGTGAAAAGGGCGACGATACAATTATTGATCATTTAACTGCAATTTTAGAAGAACGGCCATTCTTTAAGGGTGAACTAATCCAGGAAACAAAATTATTGGTTTTAAATGCCCTCGCAAAAATTGGTACTCCAAAAGCAATAGAACTTTTGAAGAAAATTGCCGCTCAGAAAGACCCGTTGCTTGCGACAGCTAGTAGAGACTTGTTAAAGAAAAAAGAAGCTATATAAAATTGGATAGCAATACTGGAGATTTTAAAGTTAGCGAGCAGATTCGAACTGCTGATTTGCGGTTTACGAAACCGCTGCTCTGCCGACTGAGCTACGCTGGCAATAGAATATTATATCAAATTTACACAAAAAGTCAATAAAAGCGGATAAATAAATGCTTTAAACTCATGTCAATTTATTAGCAAAATATTTAAACCGAATGAGTCCTTTACACTTTCTATAGAATACTTTTTAGGTCCAATCTTGCTGAAATTGTGCAAAATCTGTACTCACAGACTTTGTTATGTGATAAGAACTGTAATGGCAAATCTTGGCCTTTAGATATCTAAAAGTCGATTAAACTCAGATACCACATCTAATTCATATTGATATGTTTACTGTATTAATCAATTGCCCGTTTAAAAACTAAAAATAATTTGAACAAGTTGAGGATTCTTAATTAAACTGAGGGTTGACATCAAATTAAAATTTTATATAATAATATAATCTTATGAAAATGGTTAATGAGAAACAAAGAATTCAATTATTAGGAAGAATAGACCACATATTAGGTTCCTCTTTTAATTTAAGCAGAGTGATACGTATGATTTATAAAGAAATTAGTAAGGTACTGGATACGAGCAATTTTTATATTGCGATTTATAATCCCAAAACTAACACCATAAAATTTGAAGTCTATACCATTGAAGGCAAAGAGCTTGCGCCATTTTCCAGACCGCTATCAGGTGGATTGACTGAGTATGTAATCAAAACGAAAAAAACCTTACTCATAAATAAGGACTTACAGAAACAATGTAGAAGACTCGGTATCAACCCCCATGGTAGGAACGCTTATAGTTGGCTCGGGGTTCCAATGATCTATAAGAATAATGTTGAAGGAGTAATGGCCGTTCAAGACTATAAAAAAGAAAATGCATATACCTGGGAAGACGAGTTGTTTTTAAATAATATCGCATCAAAGGCAGCGGTAGTAATCGCTAATACGCGACTCGTTGGAGAAGAGATGAAACGAGCAAAAGAACTCGCAATGCTTAATAAAATTGTTCACCGTTTGACCAAAAGTCTTAATATCCAGGAAATTTGTGAAAGTGTAACCGATTCTATTCTTGAATATTTTGGAAAATTCAATGTTGCAATATTCTGGAAAGAGGGAAATGAACTCGTATTAAAGAAACTATCCCGTGGCTTTAAAGATGAAGTGCCAAGGGACATGCGAATGCAGTTTGGTCAGGGAATAGTTGGCAATGCGGCTCAAACAGAGGAAGTGGTGATAGTAAATGATGTTTCAAAGGATAAACGGTATATTTCTTTTGGGCAGACATCTACAAAGTCAGAGATTGCAATACCGTTAAAAATTGGCAAAAAACTCTGCGGGATACTTGATATTCAATGTAACGAGCCAAATGCCTTTGATATTGATACAGTTCGAATTTTGGAATTGATTGCCGATCGTTTAAGTGTGGCTTTTCAGAACGCAAAATTGTATGAGGAAGCAGTTGCAAGGAGCCGTGAATTATCAGTATCATTTACAATCGCTCAATCTTTGATTTCGACACTTGAACTTGATGATGTTTTAAATCGGATTCTTGATGTCATTCGTAGTAATTTTGGCTATCAGAATTGTGCGATTTTACTTGTCGACAAAAAAACCAATGAACTATATGTTCGAGCTTCAAGTGGTTATCCTGAATATGTTTCAAAAAATACCCGTTTGAGTATCCCCAAAAAAGAAGGCATTACCGCTTATGTTGCTGCGACAGGAAAACCTTATTATGCTCCTGATGTGAGTAAGAGTCCGTTTTATGTAATGGGTAAAAAGACAATCAAATCGGAAGCAGCCGTGCCACTTGTTGTCCGAGGAAATGTAATTGGAGTTCTTGATATTGAAAGTGAAAAATTGAATGCATTTACCGAACAGGATATGAGAATATTTACGGTATTTGCGTCTCAGGCTGCAATCGCAATTGAAAACGCCCGTCTTTACAACGAAACGAAAGAGATGTCTCTCACCGACTCTCTCACTAAAATTGCCAATCGCCGACATTTTGATTTAATATTAGATAATGAATTAAAAAGAGGTAGAGGATATGCCCGATATGTGAGTCTGGCGATGATCGACCTTGACCATTTTAAAGATTTTAATGATAGATACGGACATCAGGCTGGTGACCAGCTTTTGATATCAATCGCCACAAAATTAAAAAGCACGGTCCGGGATACTGACCTTGTAGCACGATATGGGGGCGAAGAATTCGTTATAATTTTTCCTGAGACCACAAATTCAGCTGCAATGAGGGTCTGTGAAAGGTTAAGAACGGCAATAGAAAATAATTATATAAGTATAGATAAATACGGGAAAATTGGAACAACGGTTTCAGTTGGATTGGCAACATATCCCCAGTCAGCCCAGACCGCCCAGGAATTAATCCACAAGGCTGATCTTGCATTATATAGGGCGAAGAAACTGGGCAGGAACCGAGTTGAAACAATATCATAATACCATAAATAATTTTTTCATAAATGAAGCAATTTATAAATATACTTTCTCCGATAAAAAAATATAGTTTACTCAATCATTTGGTATTAGTTTTTGTCTGGATTTTCTTAAGAATCTTTTTTGAAGGTGTGTTGGAAGGAATGCACAAAATCGGCTATTCCGGTTTTTCCTATAGAGGGATGCTTATGTATTTTATACACTTTCCATTGTTCTATCTTTTTACTTTTTTTCTTGTTATAATCGTGATGTATCTAATTACAAATGAAAATATAACCAAAGTTACCAAGGTTGCAAGTCTTGGCATGGGCTTGATAATCTTTGTTCCTATAATAGATACAATTTTTTGCGGCGGTTGTTATATTACTTACCCATCAAAACTGGAAAAATATTTCTTGCATTTCTTAAATCCCTTTATATCACTTACCGATATCGGTATTTCAATAGGACAGAGGGTAGTTGTTTTTTTAATGGGTTTTCTGGCCGGTTTATATGGATATTTAGTAAAGAAAAAGTTTTTCTATGGAATTGTCACTTTTTTTCTTGTCTTTTTTGCAATATTGCTTTGTGGTGGACTGACAACAATTATTGCTCGAAATAACCCGGAGAGCATTTATGTAACCGGGGGTATTCTTAATACTGATACCCAAAAATTTTCTGCAATCTATTTAATTTTTTTTATCATAGTCTTCTGTATCTATTTAAACATTTTAAACCGTGCTAATTTTCAAATTCTACTTTCTTCAATGCGCGTTGAAAGAATGGCTTTTTATGGTGGCATTTCTGTATTCGGTTTTCTTTTGGCGACAAAACAGTCCGATTTGAATTATAAAATTGATTTTTTTAATTTTTTGGGACTATTCTTTATATTTCTCGGTCCGGCGCTTGGTTTTTCAGTTTTACAAATTTTAAATGATTTTTTTGACATACCGATCGATGAGATTACCAAAAAAAATAATCCACTTTTGCAGGGTATCAGTAGAAGATGGTATTTCTTGAGTGGTCTGGCGATTTTTTTGATTGTAATCACTGTTGCGCTAATTTTGAATTATTATGCATTTCTTATTATTACTGCGTTTTTACTTCTGGGCTTTGTTTATTCAGTGCCACCGGTTCGATTGAAAAGGTTCCCAATTATTTCAACATTTATACTATCTGTTGCTGTTATCCTATCGATTTCATTTGGTTATAGTGCCATATATTTTGGAGAAAGTTTACTGCAAATTCCTAAATTCTTGCTCTACGCATTATTATCAGGTGTTACTATTGGTTTTAGTGTAAAAGATATCAATCATATTGAGGGCGATAAAAAAAATGGTGTAACTACCCTACCCATTCTTTTATATAAAAAAGAAACATTATTGGGCCGGTTGCCTTTTAGTTTGATATTAAGTCTGAGTTTCATATTGATCGGAATTTTTATTTCTAAAGTTCTCCCGGGTGCAATTATTGCCTTTTTGATCACTTTTTTTTATACACTTTTATCTAAAAAACCCAAAGAATATATTTATTTTTTAATTCTTTACATTTTTAGTGTTTATCTTCTACTCGGATTAATATTTTAGAAATTTTGGGTTCGGTTCAGGCTATAAAGTTCCTATTGGTATTTTGCAATGATTGTTTCTAACTCTTCTTGATTTTGTATTAAGACCTTTCTTGATTTGCTGCCTTGAAATGGTTCAACTATACCTGCTGCCTCAAGCTGATCAATTATTCTACCCGCACGGGCATAGCCAAGATTTAACCTTCTCTGCAGCAGTGATACACTTGCAACCTGATGCCTGAAGACTAGTCTTGCCGCTTCCGGAAACATCGGATCAACCTCTCCTTCACCTATTTCTGCGCTGGGCGTTTCTTCTACTATTATTTCTCCTAATTTGGGATAGTATCCCATTTCAATAATCTGGTCTATTTTTTCCTGTGGCATAATATTCATCAGCGATTTCTTTTTTTCATCAAAGGCGGGATCATCCTGGTCGATGAACACTGTCCATAATTCTTCGTCAAGGATAGTGGTCACGATTTCATCAAGGTCTTCTTCAAGGTCTTTCAATAATTCTATAATATACTGACGGGCAATCAGCCTACTGATTCCACACACTTCATCGGTTGAAATGTAGGCACCGTGTAATCTAATCGGTGTTCCCTTACCCGGGGGTAGAAAAAGCATGTCACCTCTGCCTAATAATGATTCGGCGCCGTTCATATCAAGGATTGTTCGTGAATCGGTCTTCGAAGCAACTTGAAATGCGATCCGGCAGGGGAAATTTGCCTTTATAAGACCGGTTATCACATCTACTGAAGGGCGCTGTGTTGCCAGGATAAGATGGATACCGACCGCCCTTGACATCTGGGCAAGTCGGGTTATATTTTCTTCAATTTCACTTGGTGCAGTGAGCATCAAATCAGCAAGTTCATCAACAATTACGACGATATAGGGTTTTATGTCACCGTTTTTCTTTCTCATTTTTTCATTGTATCCGTCAATATCTCTGACATTTTCTCGTGCAAAATCACGGTACCGTGATTCCATTATACCCACTAATGCCTCAAGTTCCTCAACCGCGTCTTTCGGTTCGGTTATTGCTTTGCGTAAAAGATGAGGAATTGAATTATACATTGGCAACTCAAGTCGCTTGGGATCAATCATTAAAAATCTTACATCGCGATAAGTAGTATGATACAAAAGACTGGCAATAATCGTATTTATACAAACGCTCTTGCCTGAACCGGTGGTGCCGGCAACAAGCATATGAGGCATTGTTGAGATATCGTCGCTTACCGGATTCCCGGTTATATCTTCGCCTAAAACGATCGCAAGCGGTGAAGGGTTATTGTCAAAATTGGGGTCAAGCAGGCAATTTTTTAGGTATACAAGGCTTCGTTCTTTATTAGGAACTTCTATTCCGACAGCCGATTTTCCAGGTATAGGAGCGACAATTCTTACTCTGGTTGCTTTTAATGCAAGTGCAAGGTCATTATCAAGGTTGGCAATCCGGCTAACTTTTATCCCCGGTGCGGGTTCAAATTCAAATCGTGTAATTACCGGTCCAGATTCAAAGTTTACAACCTTTCCCTGGACGTCAAATTCTGCCAGTCGTTGCTCTAATCTTTCGGATTCTTTTTTCAAAATTTCAGTATCAACGCCAACTTTCTTTGTCGGTTCTGCCAGGATGTTTAAAAATTCGGTTTTAAAATCAATTTTTGGGATTTCCTTTCTTCTCTTAGTGTATTTTTTCCTATCTTTAATTTCCACTTCATTTATTTCTTCCTGATGCATAATTGGTTCACTTTGAGTCTCAACCTCTTTTTTCTCGATTTTTGGGGATGATTCTTGAGTCTGTTTTTGGGGGATTATGAATTTTCTCATGGTCATAAAAATAATCACAAGAATGCCGAATGCGATAATGATATAAGTTCCAGGATATCCAAAGTATTTCAATAAAAATTCTTTAATTATCTCACCGATAAAGCCACCAGTGTTTATACTTTTATAGGGTGCCCATTTTGAAAATAGAGAGAGAATTATATCGATAATTACACCAATCGGTATCAAATATAGTAGGCTATAACCATCTTTTTTCCCTTTTTCAAAAAGATATAGATACCCAAAGTATAAGAGTAAACCAGGAATAACAAAAAAATAAAGGCCGATCATTGAAAATGTCCATAGCGAGATGTAATATCCGAAGAGTCCGCCGAAGTTTTTATACCTTTCGTCGGGAAACAGTAAAAAAGAAATCTGGGATATTAAAAAAAGAATGCATAAGAATAATGAGATTATACCGGTGAGTTTTCTTTTTTTCTTTTCATCAAGGTATCGGGCAACATAAACAAGGACTGCACAGGCAAGGGTCAACATAGTTATTGCAATAACAAGTGCCAGCACTTGCATATTTTATTTTACTTAAATTTATACCTTTGTCAAGTTATTATTGAAAAAATGATAGAATTAGCGGATATTAGGCAGGTTCGGCTTTTTTAATAGGGTAGAATCTTACCCCATACATTATATGAGACAATCTCTTTTAAATTTTTTCTTGGTCTTGGTTTTATTCCACCGATACCTTCGGCGGTAGAAGGTTCTGCGGGATATCCCATAACAATAAGCATTGCCACACGATAATGTCCAGGAATTTTAAAAATTTTTTTTAGATGTTTCTCATTGAACCAGCCAATGTAGCAGGTGCCTATACCAAGTTCAGTTGCTTCAAGAACCATATGGGTCATTGCAATCGTA
>CBFGJP010000070.1:0-13138 GCA_965649105.1 Caldifarciminota bacterium | reverse complement strand
TGATAAACACCACTATCGCCGGAACATTCACCTGACGGGCTAATAAAATATGCTCACGCGTCTGGGGCATCGGACCATCCACCGCACTCACCACCAATATCGCACCATCCATCTGCGCCGCACCAGTAATCATATTCTTAATATAATCCGCATGACCCGGACAATCAATATGGGCATAATGCCGTTTTTCCGTCTCATACTCCACATGCGAAATCGCAATCGTCAAAATCTTCGTCGCATCACGCCGCCCCTGAGCTTCTGAAGCCTTGGCAACCTCATCATAACTCACATACTTCGCCAGCCCCTTCTTCTCTAGGGCCTTGGTTATTGCCGCAGTCAATGCCGTCTTCCCATGGTCAACATGACCGATCGTCCCGATATTCACATGCGGCTTGGTTCGCTCAAACTTTGCCTTTGCCATAAAAAATCCTCCTTAATTTTTCTCCTTTCTTTTCTGCATCCTTTTTACCAGCCTGGAGCCGGAATCGAACCGGCGACCTCCTCCTTACCAAGGAGGTGCTCTAACCGACTGAGCTATCCAGGCAATCTGCCGGATGCAATTTAAATATTCAAAAGATACAGACTTTAATTATATTCAAAATCTAAAAATTGTCAATAACTAAATTAACAGTAAAAAGAACATTTGCATATTGATTTAAAATAAGTTATAGATATAATTATAATAGAAAGGAGAAAAAATGAATAAGTACCTGGTCTTTCTAAGTATCTCGCTTTTTTGGTTCTTGGGTGTCCTTTTTGCAAATGAATATCTTGTCCGTGTGGATAATCTAATTGACAGAGAACTTCACATCGTTGAATTGATAGAAAATCATGCAATAATTATTGCAACTGGCAATGATTTAATGAAACTTCAGAAGAGGGGTGTTGAATATACTTTGCTTGATGAGAATCCAAGAGATAAATACTATCAGATTGTTTATCTCTGGGGCGAAGACCCTTCGGTGGTTGCTAAGTATGGTGATATTATTGATCAGTATGAAGATTGCGTACTTTTGCGCACTGTTGAAGAGAAAGTCATAGAATTGAATAAACTCAGGGTTGAATTGAGAAGGTTGACATTTGACCCGGTGAGATTCCTTGATGAAGATCCTTGTCCATTGAATTTAAATAATCTCGCACCCGATACCCTGATCCAGAAAATGGTCGCAGCAGTCTCGCAGGATACTATTCGGGCTTCGATCTTGAGATTACAAAGGATGTATACAAGGTATACAACAACTGATTCCAATAAGATTGTGGCAGCAAACTGGATTAGAAATAAATTACTGAGTTATGGCTGCGACAGTGTATATTTCCAGTACTTTAACAATAATTACGGACCGAATGTGGTGGGAATAAAAAAGGGTTATCTATATCCTACTATTAAAAAATACTGCCTGATTGGGGGGCATATGGATGATGTACCGTCCAGCGGCTATGCACCAGGAGCAGATGACAATGCTTCCGGCACAGTTTCAATGATTGAAGCAGCCAGGGTGATGAAAGATTATCTGTTTGAAAATACAATTTATTATGTGGCTTTCAATGCGGAAGAATTGGGCTTGTATGGTAGCGACTCATTTGCGACCCGCGCCTGGAGAAATGGTGATACTATCTTGGGCGTGATCAATTATGATATGATCGGCTATGTTACGCCCTCAAATCCCAATCGTGATACGATGAATGCCCATTATACAACAGCTGTGCCGGGTTGCCAGACATTTGTGACGCAATTTTATAAAGCAGTTGCTGATACTTATACCCAATTAAAAATTAGATTTGTCCTTAATACCGGGACGAGTGGTTCTTCAGACCATGCGAGTTTTTGGAAAAGGGGATATAAGGCGATGCTCGGGATTGAGCGGGTACTGACACCGGCATACCATACTACTGGTGATACATTGGGTCCACATCTTTATACGAATTGTGGTGTCAATCATCTGCCATTTGCAACAAAGGTTATCCAGACCGGTGTAGCAGCCCTGGCAAAACTTGCGGTACCTGTCCATGTAGTCGGTATAGAAGAACAAAAAACTGCAGAGTCTGATGGATTTCTATTATTACCGAGTATTGGTAAGAGGTTTGTTATTAAGTTGACGCCTGATTATGAAAAGGCTTCGGAATTATTTGTATACAACGCACTGGGACAGGTCGTCTGTACTTCCAATATCAAAAAAGATAAAGAATTGGTATGGAATGGAACTGATAGCCAAAAAAATCCTTTACCTACAGGTGTCTATTTTGTAACTCTTAAGACCAAAGATAAATCAATAGTGCGCAGGGCGATTCTTATCCGTTAGTTATTTGATAATTATTACCTTGCCTTTTTGCTCAAGGTATCCGTTCTTGATGAGATAGAAATAGACTCCATTAGATAGGTTACTCATAGCATATCTTTTAGCAGGTGCATCAAATCTTTTATTAAAAAGGAGTCTGCCATCTACTGAATACAATCTTATTTCGGTCTTTTCAGGTATATCTTTAAAAATAATTGTTCTTTGAATTGTGGCTATCTTTAGATTTTTATAATGAGAAGGGGTGTTCTCAAATATCCCTATAAGCGTATCAGAAAATCCGTATGCCCTGACTTCATACCAGGGTATAGAATCAACCCCACTTCTGATCAACCAGTTCGTAATATGGTTCGTGCCTACAAGTTTAAAAGAACTTATAACATTACCCGCAGGATTCAATCTGCTTACTATTAAAGAGTCCGCATGCCATTGTGTGTAGTATGACACACTTTCCAACTGACAGGGTGAAGTCCCCCAGTTTAGCATCCCCTGGGTCTTTGTCTGCTCAACCCAGACCATATTTGTATTCTCAGTCCTTGCCAGGGATGCAACGAGGAATGATTTATAAAAAGATGTGCTATCAATCTTTGTCAATACAATTATGCCATCTGTATTCCCGGTAATCTTTATTCCACCAAGAATTACTGTATCACCCGCTGTCCTGCCTGAAAAGACCTTTGTTCCTGGTGTGTTTACCTTAAATGTTGCCCTTTGTGAATTCCAGTGGAATTGATTGAATACACGGTCACGGGGTGAACTCGGTATTGCACGATTCCAGTAATTTCCGCCATAAATATCACGAATTATCTGGTCAAGATTAAAGCTCGTCCAGGGCGTGCGTTGTAGGTCTTCGGGTTGCAAATCCCTTAAAAATGCGAGTGCAGACATCCTCAAAAGGATGAAGTGTATAGGTTGGCCCGAGGCATCAAAGAATGGTCTGATTTTATTATTTGAAAAACCACCTTCTGAATGGGCATGGGCAAAGTTAATAATGGCATCATAGTCCCTCAAACCTGCATAACTTGCAAAGGGTAAAAGGGTTACATACCTTGATTCACAGGGTGCAGGATGTTGCCATTCGGTTATTATCATTGGTTTTTGTGCTGATGCACACTGGTTCATATATGTGAAGAACCATTCACCATTGCTACCTTCTCCAAAATATGCATTCGTTATCCTGAAATCAAGCGTATCCCAGGGTTGATTGGGAAAAGTTGGATGGTCAAAATATGGATGTCCATCCATCACCGGCACGAGATTCGCCCAGGCATACTGGTGGAGTTGATTTGCCCAGAAGTATGATGAGGTGATCAATGATTGAGCGTGGAGGGTATCGTTTAATAGAGCAGATATCCGTTGATAGAAATTTGCTTCTTTTTCATAAAAGAATCTTATCTGATCAAAATAACGGTATGGCGCGTAATCATAGCGACTGCTCCAGCGGATGAGTTTAATCGTTCTCGTTGCAAGGCTTTCACCCGGGTCAAGCACTGTTGAGAATGGGGCACGATGCAACTGGACATCATCAATCCAGACCCTGCCTGTATCAAGCCCGAGGTTGAATGTCAACTGGACTGTATCGGTGGTGACGGCATAAAATGGTAAGATAAAACTCTGTCCTGAAGTTGTGAGGCTGACTGAACGAGCATAATAGACAGTCCAGGGGGTTTTATTCCTCTGGATGACAATATCCATACTACGATTTCTACTTGACCTTGCCTTGAAACTTAGTCGATAAGTAGAATCCGCATTGATTGTAAACCCTGATTGCAATAACTGGATATGCCAGGAATACTGTCCGGGTGAATAGACATGGACAAAGACTGCAGGCTCAAGGCTCAATCCAGCATTCTGGACCCCCCATGTTGAATTTCCACTGAATTGATTTAACCACCAGTATCTTGGGACACCATTCAGTGTATCAGAGAATTCACCATTTATGATTTTATCCGGTCCTGTTGTAGTATCGCCTCCGGACCAGACACGAACAAGGATTGAGTCCCAGTGGTATCTATTATAAAGCCAGTCATTCCACTGGCTCTGAAGTTCATTCTTGTAGAATCTTGGTAGATAATAGCCTGATTGTGTATTATCCCAGTTATCCCAGAAATAATGGTCAATAAGAGTTCCTTCATTCATAGGATTGATGAAGACAAGCGCTGGTTCGTTTTTGTAAGCAATCCCTGTATAGGGGTTTATATGGTTTAATAGACTGTCCGGATAATCGCGGAACAATGCATAGGCAGGTTCATAGAACATATATACCCTCTTTACTACATCCATTGAGCGATTCACACTATCATAATAAGGGATGCCATCACCGGATTTGAAGAATCTGATGCTATAAAGGTCGATTGCAGAGTATATTCCTCTTTGTTTCAGTTGATAAAAAAGATAGTCAAATTTGTCCAGAACTTCATGATTCAATCTTCTCGTTGTATTTGAACCTGGAGCACTGGTCAATGCGCCATCAATATGGTGAAAACGTACCATATTAAATCCCTGTTTGGCAATGTGGGCGGCGATTTGGTTGCTCATTGATTGGTTAGGATAGGTTGCGGAAAAACAGAAATTTGTTCCAAAGAATTTTGCCCGGGCTCCATCGGCGAAATATAGATGCCCATCGGACTGAACGATAACCCGACCATGAATACCCGCAGGTGGCTGGAGTATGAATTTGCCGATATGGGTTAGGTTATTGGTTGTATCCGGAAATGGTGTTGCAAAATTAAACCAGCCCGGTTTAGGAGTAATGTACTGGGCATAAAGTAGATCTATGACAATAAATAAAAAAGAGAAGCACATTTTCATAACTTTCCTGTAAGTAATTATAAGAATAAAATGGTGAATGTCAAGATAGCTGGCATCTGATAAGGAATATTTTAATTATAATGTTGTATATAAAATTAGGGGTGCTAAAATGAAAAAGGTGATTTTAATCTTTATTACATTAATGGTGGTATGTTTCGCAAAAAAGCCGGAACAGGTTGTTAAAAATTATATGGGCCGGCTTAAAATTGGCGTACCGGTTGAATATAAAAATCTCAAGATTTACCCTCTGGAGATTACAACAAATATCGAGACCAAAGATTTTATAACACTCGATGAGGCAATGGAACGAGAATGGCTTAAGATTAGGGAAGTTGGTTGTGGAAATGTAAATCAGGTAGAGATAAAGAATAATGGTGATGAGCCGGTATTTATCCTCACGGGCGAAATGATTACCGGTGCCAAACAGGACAGAATGATAAAAGCCGATGTATTGTTACCACCCAATAGCGGTTGGATAAGAGTGGAAGTTTATTGTGTCGAGCACGGCAGGTGGATTGAGGTATCAAAGGAATTTAAAAGTAATGGTCTGATTGTTCCCAATTCCGTCAGGCAAAGTGCGAAACTGAGAGAAAGCCAGACCGAAGTCTGGGCAGAGGTTGCGAGGACCCAGGATAAACTTGGTATTTCTTCGGGCACAGGCACGGTGCGGGCGAATTATGAAGATAAGAAAGTGCAGAAAACTGTTGAAGATTACACCAAGGGTTTTGGTAGTATTCCTAAATTATCTAAATCAACAGTGGGTGTTGTTGTTACCACCGGTGACAAAATTATCTGTCTCGACCTTTTTGCCAGTAACAGTCTCTTAAACAGAAACTGGAAGAAATTGATAAAATCCTATGCAATGGATGCAATCGTTGGTGAGAAGAGCAGCGTGACAAATGAGCAGATAAAAGATTTTTTTGATTTACTTGATGATGCAAAATTCGTTTCGGTTGGAACACCGGGTCTGGGTGATTTATTGACGGTCAATGCGGATTCTGGTAAGGGCTCGGTATTGATTTATGAGAGTGGAGTTGTGCATATGGACTTTTTCCCAAATGAGAATAGTATGATTGATGAGGGTTCAGATTTAAAGTTAGATTTTCGCAGGGACCAAAGACTTGAAGATAGATAGTAATTCGGGGCGGGGACCTTTTTAAAGGAATTATCATAGTCTTGATTTAAATATTTTTCTGTCTATAATGTTTCTGAAAAGGAATATTTGAAGGTTATGAAGGTCCCCCAGATAAAAAAATTGAAAGGGTGGATTTATACCAAAATTATTGGACCATTACGCTACAAGGCAAAGGATGGATATAATGCACAGAAATTCTGGTCGGAAAGGTTTAAAAGATATGGCGCATCATTAAAGGCGGCAGGGAATGTTAATCTCACCGAGCAAGAAAATATAAAAATGTATGAAAAATCAGGTAAAACAATACTTGATTTATTTAAAACTTATGAGATTATGCTCAAAGATAAACGTGTACTCGAGATTGGTTGCGGAACAGGGTTTTATACAAAATTGATGTCAGAGATTGGAGTGACTGATTATATGGGATTGGATATTACCGACACTTTGTTTTCAGTGTTAAAACAGAAATTCCCTTCGTATAACTTTATCTGTGTTGATATAACCCAAAAAGGTTTAAATGAAAGGTTTGATATTATTTTAATGCTGAATGTAATAGAACATATCGTCAGCGAGCAGAAACTTACAAATACTTTAATAAATGTTGATAATTCTTTGATTAAAGGTGGAATATTTGTCGTAGGCGCACTTTTGGAAAAAACCAAAAAGCACACTTTTTATGTAAAATACTGGACGCTAAACGACGTTCTAAGAAGACTACCTGAATACAAAATTGTGGCGAAAGCACCGTTTCAAAATGGAGATGTGGTGATTTTGAAAAAAATTTAGAATAGATACTTACTTTAATTCAACCTTGACATATAACGCATTGTGATTATATTTGACCATGTTCAAAAGACTTAAAGAGGATATTACGACAGTATTTACGCGCGACCCTGCAGCAAGGAGTGTGCTTGAAGTTTTATTTTGTTATCCGGGATTACATGCGGTCTGGATACATAGAGTTGCTCATTTTTTATGGTGTAAAAATTTAAAATTTTTTGCAAGATTATTATCCCATATAAATAGATTGTTCACCGGAATCGAAATCCATCCCGGAGCAAAGATCGGAAGAAGGTTCTTTATTGATCATGGGGCAGGGATAGTGATTGGCGAGACTACCGAAATAGGGGATGATGTTTTAATGTATCAGGGTGTGACCCTCGGCGGGACGAGTTTAGAAAAGAAGAAGCGACATCCAACGATTGGTAATAATGTGGAGATTGGAGCCGGTGCAATTGTGCTTGGACCAATAAAGATTGGCAATAATGTCAGGATTGCAGCAGGCTCAGTTGTTGTAAGGGATGTTCCTGATAACGCAACGGTGATCGGTGTTCCGGGTAGGATCGGGCTCGGTTTTTCTGCCGAAGATATCCGCAGACTGGAGCATGGTAAATTACCGGATCCGATTGCCGATGCATTGCAGTTTGTAATGAAAGAGCAGGAAAGATTACATAAAAAAATTAAAGAACTGGAAAAGAAGATTGAAGAAATAAAAAAATAGGATATTCCAAACCCACTCTCTCACCCAACTTCCAAACAGGGTGTATTAGGGGAGATAAAGGGAGATTAAGGGTAATCAAGGGACCCCCCCCTTTTTCATTCCTCTTCACCCTTATTTTCCCTTTTTTACCCCTATCTCAACAACACCGCCTTTTCAATCTGCCTGAACTTTCCTGCCTCTAAGCGCACAAAATATACCCCAGCAGGCAAACGACGACCAAGGTCATCATCACCAGACCAGATGACCGTTGATCGTTCAGCGTTTCCCTTTAACCGAGAAAAATCTTTGACCAGCCTTCCAGATACATCATAGATCTTCAAAGTAGCTGACGAAGAATAATCTGAAATCCGGCATCTGGCATCAGGCATCAGGCATCTGGCATCTGGTATCTGGCATCTGATTTCAGTCTTTTCGCTGAATGGATTCGGATGGACTCGCAGATTAGGCATTGGGTATTGGGCATTGGGGATTATGGATTCTTCAATCCCCAGCGGTTGCATCTTGATATTTAAGGTCTCTGGTTTACCGGGTTCAATAACTATCCCTTCAACAACGACCGTATCATAGCCATCTTTTAAGAAATAAAGGGTATAGGTTCCCGGGTTCAAAATCCGACGATAGCGGCCAAATACAGAATCGCTCATTCGAGGAGCCAGGGTAGAATCATAATAATCTGAGACCCTTACTTCTGCAACGAGCGGCTGGTTATTGATAGAATCGGTAATCGTTCCGGTGATACCTGAACCAAATGTCCGCTCAAGGAGATAATATGCTCCGGGCAAATTTCTCATACATATACTATCAACCTTATAACCCGGTGGGTAGCAACTCCTACTTACTTCAATAGTATAAGCAAATGTCCCACAGACTCCATAAAGATAATTCCTTGCATTTCCTTCTGTCGCATAGCCATAAATTGGAACGTAGGTTCCGTTTCCAGCATCATTTATTATCTTTGAAGCAAGGGTATCGGCAATTCTTTTAATAAACGGGTGGTCAATTGCAAATTGAGTTCCCCAGCGCCAGGGATAGTAAACCAATTCACCCTGGCCGGTGCGGACATTGTGATAACAGATATCAAAGACAAAATGATTTTGCAAAGCAAGGTCTCTGATGATTCTTGTCTCATTTTCTGAAAATGGATATGGACCGCGGTAATATTCACTCGTTGGGTCAGGACTACCACCGAGTTCCCAGTTAAAGTCATAGTTTCTATTCAAATCAACACCATCAGAATCAAGGTCAAAGAAACCATTATTATTATTATCTCTTTTGTTTTTACGCCAGATTGTGTCCAGCCCAGAAGTCACAACATTATGCCCCTCAGGATTCAAAATCGGAATTATCCAGATTTCAGAATTATTTATCCAATAGGTAATTGCTGAGTCTGTGCCATACTTACTCACTAAATCTTTCAATAGATACAAAGCAACCTCACCACCAAGCAATTCTTCAGCATGGTGCACGCCATTAAAAAGAATTGCCGGCTCATCCTCTTTTATTGCGGGATTGTCAGAGACTTTTATCCCATAGATTGGCAGGCTATCGCGCGTTGACAAGCCAAGTTCATAAAGTTTTGTGATTGCAGGATAAAATGTAGCAATTGAATCAAGTTCCTGAACTGTTTCTTCGTAAGTATGATAGCGTGGATCAATTAAGAAGACCCCGGATACAAGATGCAGGATGCAGATTAATAAGAAAGTCAATCTGATCATTTCATAATCACAAATTTTCTTATTGCTGAAAATTCTTTTGTTTTGGCCAAAATGAAATAAATACCTGCAGATAATTTTTCTTTTCCGAGGTCGTAGGAGTGATAGCCAGGTAAAAGGGTGCCATTGTGCACTGAATACACCATTTTCCCTGTTATATCGTAGATATTCAATGTTACTGATGTTTTAACTGGAACGGCAAATTTAATTAAAGGGCCAACACTGGATGGGTTGGAAGAGAGAAAATTCAAAGAGAATTGTGCGGGAAGATTGGTATATTCTTTGACACCAACCGCACCAATGGTGAAAAAACTGTCACTGATATCATAACCGATATTTGCCGATTGGTCATAGGCGAGGATCTTGATCAGGCATTTATTAGAAGCCAACTGAGGTATTGTCCAGTTATAAATCGAATCATTCGCATTGAAATGCGAAATTCGGTAAGGATAGGTGAGACCACTATCAAGGGAAAAATAGATATTCAGACTATCTATCCCAATGTTATCACTTGAATTCCAGCGAATCTGGTGGATTTCATTCCAGTACCAGATTTCACCGCCATTAGGAATGAGAACATTGACTTCAGGCGCCACTGGGTCATAGATTGTGAAGGTTGCATTAGATACATCGGTTCCAATGTTGCTATTTTTATCAAATGCGCTGACTCGGACAAGACACCGCGTTGACGGAGTAGGTGGTATCGTCCAAAGATAGTTTGAGTCATTCCCGAATGCGGTAGTTATGTAACTCCAACTATAACCATTATTGGTTGAATATTCAATGATTGCAGAATCAATTGCTACATTATCCTGGGCAAGCCAGCGAATTGTGTATGTCTGACCTATATTCCAGATTTCTCCGCCATTGGGAGTAATTACAGTAACCTGTGGGTCAACAAGATCGGAAAGGAGTTTGCTATAAAAAATATCCCAGTTTCCACGACGATTTGACTGCCACAAAACCCAGATATTGCCTGAATCGTCTGCTGCTGCACTGGGGAATATGTCCTTCGCAGAATTATTACTAATATTTACAGAATCTCCCCATACACCATTTTTGTAGTATTTTGCCCATATTTCCCAATCACCGGTTCTATTGGATTGCCAGATACACCAGAGATAACCATCTCGATCTACGACAAGCACCGGATGCTCATCACGATTGGGGTCAGCAACGGCTGCCCGGGCATTGGACCAGGTTGAACCATTGTAATGGCTTTCGTAAATATCAGTATTACCATTGCGCCAGGTTGTCCATGCAACCCAGACAGTGCCATCACCCGAAACCGCGATCTTTGGGTCTTGATCTTGGGCAGGATTGCCCGTGATTCTGTATAATCCTTCCCAGTGCCCCGAACTTGGATTAAATCTTTTTACATAGATATTTCTATTATATTCGTATCGTTCGCTGCACCAGGTTACCCAGGCAATACCATTGCTATCAGTTGCCATTGCGGGACGATAATCATTTGCCGAATCAGTGGTAACTGCAAACATTTGTTGCCAGGTTGTGCCATCAAAATAACGGCAGTAAATATCTCCATTTAAGTGGGTCCAGCGTTCAAGACAGACCCAAAGCCGACCATCGCCATCTTTGGTCATTGCTGGATACATATCGTTTGATGCCTTTGAACTGAGTTGCTCCTCTGACCCCCACTGATTACCCACATAGACACTTCCAAAGACATCGTAATTTCTTCCGTAAGCCCTCTGCCAGGTCAAATATGGGTTTCCCTGATGGTCTGTGGATAGTGCAGGAAAAAAATCCCAGTAAAGATAAGGACGGACAATCTGTGGAGTTGACCAGGCACCGTTCGCATAATAGGAGGCGCAGATTTCGGTTCTGCCATTTGTAACCGAACGCCCGGTTACCCAGGCGGCCCACATTCGTCCTGAACCATCTTTTGCCGTTGTAACAAAAGCATCAGTCTCAATGTTGGTATCAACCGGAGCCGGTATTGACCAGTTTAATGGAGTCATCTGCGAAGTCCGATTGACCCGTTGATATGCAATCCTTGTTATTGATTGCGTCGGTTTTAGAGTCGGGTCACCAACAATGCACATACCGTAGAACCAATCAACATCGTTTATTCCATATTGAGTAAACCATTGTTTGAATGCCTGCCCGATTGTAATACCAGTGTTTAATGGTCCATAGAATCCATCAAAATTCAACATACTGCCAACTTTGGTTGAACCGATTGAAAGGAGTCCATTTGTAGTATTGAAAATATAAATACTGCCTTCAGAATTTTCTTCAATGAATCTCGTTCCTCCGCATTGGAATAAATTCAAAAATAGAAAAGGTGGGTCTGCAAACCAGAGTTCAAAGTTAAATACGGTCCCAGCATATCCAGATGTGCTCTTGAAAGTATTTCCCCAAGGTGATGAATGGCTGCAAATTTGAACCCATTCATAGGGGTCATCAAGGCGTGTGCGGAAATCTGCAGCAGTAGTAGTGTTATACTGACGCACTACGACGACTGTATCATAAAGCAGATTAAGATTACAGTTATTAAAACTATACCAATCATCATCAACATAGGCGAGTGCCTTCTGGGGAATTCCATAACCGCCAATTCGGTATTTGTGAATTTTTGAAAGATAGTTATTAATAAGCCATATTTCGTTTCCCCAGGTCACAGGATTTGCATAGATTCTCCCGACATAGATCTCAGGTGCTTTATTACCGGTATGGTTGTCAAAAAGTCCGTTGCCGTCAGAATCAGTCCAGGTCCCGTTTAGGTCCATAAAATATAATTCAATAGGAAATTCCTCACGGCCTTCACTTGATGTATATTCATACCAGGCTATAGGAACATTACCTATGAATACTGCGCCTACGATTTGACTATCTAAAAGTGCGGCAAGATGGTTTCTAAGTTGTGATGCCTGCCAGCCGCGAACCGTATCAACACGGACATAATAGTTTTCTGCCTCAAGGTCAGTGATATAAGTATTTAAAGATTCAGCGATATTGAGATACAGGGGGGCATAAACAACAATATCAATCATCGGTAGACGGGAGTTTTGAGTCTTGCTTTGATAAGCCGCACCGATTCTAAAATTCACTTCTGTTATATTCATTTTTGCTGACCACTCCTGATATGATGTCATTGGAACATCGTATGGGTCAAGATATTTTAATCTTTTCACCCCATCAATTCCCTTTGCAAACAAAAGGAAGGGTATAGAGAGGATTAGTAAGTTGCGCAAAAATATCTTCATAAAGCCCCCTTGTTTTAAACTACAAAACTTATTTCAACATTATCAATTTTTTAATCTCTGTAATCTTGTTATATTTCGATTCAATAAAATACACACCTGCAGGCAATCTGCGACCTGAATCATCTGAGCCATCCCAGACAATTCTTGATGCCTGATTCATAATACCTGATTCAAGATTGAATGATTTAACAACCCTGCCCGAAACATCATAAATCGCCAAATTTATTTTTCTCAATCCTGTATCAAGTATCGTGTATCGGATATCCAGTCTATTCCTGAATGGATTGGGATAGACCTCTAATTTGAGACTGCGGATTGCGGATTGCGAAATTGTCTTTTCTTCAATCTTGAAATCAGAATGAATCCTCAATGTCAGGTAAGCACTGGTATTATAATTTCCATTATTACCAGAAAAGTGAGATACAAGTCCAACCAGGGTATCAAGTGGATTATCA
>CBFGJP010000069.1:0-13381 GCA_965649105.1 Caldifarciminota bacterium | reverse complement strand
GTTGATATTGTTTATGAAGGGAGGGTGCATAGTGCAGAGCTTTCTGATGAGGAGTCTGCAAATGCAAAGTTTGAGGATGTATTTTCAATGGTTGATGCTGGGGAAAATGCAAGAATTATGGGAAGATACACCTGGCGAGCATATCTTGAAGATGAAAATGTAATAAGAGATAAAGCAAAGGATATGATAGAGCACTATGTTACCCATATTTTCCCCAATGAATTCAAGGCTCAGGTGGTAACTGTCTCAAGACTTGCTGCAATTAGATATAAAAAAGCATTAGAAGATGCCTTAAAACAAAGAATAGAGAAACTAAAAAAGAATAATCCAAACAGATTAGATATAAATCTGCTTGAGAAATTGAAAGTTGGTGTAGTTATATCTGGATTGCCTAATGACCCACCTGAATATCGTCCTTACACCGACGAAAACCAGCATGAAATAATAATAAAAAGTTTCAAACTCCCATTTGATAAAACAGAAAGTGGAATCTCTGGTGATGTTGGGTTTTTAGTTGTGCAGAGCATGCTTATTACAGGTTTTGATGCACCTATTGAGCAGGTTATGTATTTAGATAATGTCATAAAAGAACATAATTTATTACAGGCAATTGCAAGAGTAAACAGAGTTTACAAAAACAAGAGCTGTGGTTTTGTCGTGGACTATGTGGGGGTATTAAAGCATTTAAAAGAGTCGCTTGCTATTTATGCTGATGAAGATGTAGAGGAGATTACTAAAGTTGTTAAAAACAAAGCCAAAAGTATTGATGAACTAAAACACACCTACAATCTTATTAATGATTTCTTTAAGAAATATGAAATTGAAAACTGGCAAGATAATATAGAAGAATGCATAGACCTCCTTGTTGATGAAGAGATTAGAAATGAATTCATCATGCTTGTAAGAAATTTTAATAAAGCAATGGATACTGTGCTTCCTGACCCAGAAGCACTAAAATATGTTGCTGATTTAAAAATTATTAGCTTTATAAAAGAATCAGCAAGAAATAGGTACCGAGATGATAAGTTAAGCTTAAAAGATGCAAGTAGAAAGATAAGAGAGATTGTAGAAGAGTATCTTATCTCAAAAGGAGTTAACCCCAAGATATCACCAACACCACTTTTTGATGACAAATTCATTACCCAGTTAGAAAAAAAATCAAGCAAAGCAAGAGCGGAGGAGCTTAAATATGCTGTCGTGGAGCATATTGAAAAACACTACGAAGAAGACCCTGAGTTTTACGAAAGATTTTCGGATAAATTGAAAAAGATTCTGGAAGAATATAAAGAGAACTGGGACCTTCTCGCCAAGCAGCTGGAAGAAATCAGAGCGGCAATGAAAAAGGGAAGAGAGGCAGAGGAAACCTTCGGATTTGACCACAAAAAAGAGATGCCATTTTTTGGATTGCTAAAGCAGGAGATATACGGTAAAAAGCCCATAGAAGAATTAAGCGACGAGGATGTCAAATCTTTAGTTAATCTAACCAAAGATATAATTGAAATCATCAGAAGAGAAAGTAAGGTGGTGGATTTCTGGGAGAACTATACAAAACAAAAGATATTGAAATATTATTTAATTTCGCATTTGTTAAAGTTTCTCTCCCCTTCCTCAAGTTTTCAAAAAGAAGAATCTGTGGTAAGAGAGAGCCCTTCCCCCTATCTGATAGGGGATGGCAATGCGTTGTTTGGAAAAAGAAACGAAATAGTTCAAAAGTTGATGGAACTTTCTTATCATATTTATGGAAAGCGATGATATGAATATCAAGATTGAAAAGATAATACGGACAAAAAGAAAGAGCATTGGTTTACAAATAACCAATAATGCTACGCTTATTGTAAGAGCGCCTTTTGAGGTAAGCGATAAAACAATAATGCGCGTTATCCATAAGCATGCAAACTGGATTAAACAAAAGAAAAAGGAAATAGAAGCAAGAGAACCAAAATTTACTTCTAAAGAATTCGTTAACGGTGAAGGTTTTCTTTTTCTTGGGCGATATTACAGATTAGAAATTGTAAAAAAGCAAAATGAACCATTAAAGTTTGAAAATAGATTTTATCTTTCAAAGAGTGTATTACCAAAAGCAAGAGAGACATTTGTTGATTGGTATAAGAAGATGGCTTATGAGAAGATTTCAGAAAGAGTAAGATGGTATGCTAACAAAAATGGTTTAAATTATAACAAGGTTAATATCACCGATGCCCAAAAGAGGTGGGGCTCATGCGGGCATAAGGGAAATTTGAATTTTTCATGGCGACTTATAATGGCTCCTTTGCCTGTCATAGATTATGTTATCGTTCACGAACTTGCTCATCTTGAAGAAAAAAATCATACAAAGTCGTTCTGGAACAAGGTTAAAGTGTTGATGCCTGATTATGAAAAACATAAAGATTGGCTTAAGAAGAACGGCTATCTTTTGAGATTATAGTACCAAATTTAATATAAATAAACTTTGAGATTATATAGCTAAATGCTGGTAGTGTTGCAGCCGATAAAAAAGTTTTGTTTTGCTTCTATTAATCTATCTTTCTAATAAGCCATAAATAATGATTGAATGGTTATCTTTTATCTGTAAACCGTCAGGCAGAGACTGTTTGAGGCATCTAATTGATATAAGTAAAGACAAAAATGATAACGAAGATAACACAAACTGAAATCAATAGTATCTTGCCCATCCATTTTATTTTATTCACTCTGTTCCTTTTTGCCGATGGGTTCGGGCAGGCTAACAATTTGAATCCCAACCTTCACTTCGGTTTTGAACTTTCTGAGTTGTTGCAGAATAATTTCACTAATTTGGGACCGAAAAATTTTACTCTCTTTGCTGGACAGGAATTCTGGTTTAAAAAATTACAGAATTTTGGTTATCGGGTTTTGATTATAAATGTTGAACTTTCATCAGAACATCTGGCTGGAAATTCATTTATCAAAGGTGATAAATCTGATTTGACCGGCAGTCTGACCGCAGGCAGGGTCTATTTTGACTGGTATCCAGCAAGAAAAAAATTGCTGTTTATTAGTTTTAATCCAATATTTAGCACAGGTCTTGGTTGCAATAGAAATGTCATTCAGAATAACGAGGTTTATGACCTGAGAGGATTCACACTGGATGCAGGATTCCGTTTGCAGGGTGAATTTCTTAAAAAATTCTTTATTGAATTTCCTGTGATTGATGGTTTTGTATATCTGTGGAAGAACCGCAGTGCAAAAGGAATTATTGATAATGCATTTATTGATTATCCGGAATGGGGGATGGTGTTTTTGTGGATAAATTTAGGATTCAAGGTTAATTGGTGAAACTGAATCAGATATACGCTTTTTCTTGACCTGATAAGATTTTTAATTATAATTCACCATTAAAAGGAGGCAGATGGCTGAGGTTATTATCATAATGGGCTCAAAGGCGGATTTAGAACATACAAAGAAGATAGCAGGTGTTTTAAAAGATTTTGGGGTTGATTATAAATTGAGGGTTGCATCAGCCCATAAGACACCAGTAAAGGTGATGGACATTATAAAGGAATACGAGAAAGAAGATGTTGTATTTATTACAGTTGCAGGGAGGAGTAACGCACTCAGTGGATTTGTTGATGCAAATTCTACAAAGCCAGTCATAGCCTGTCCACCTTACAGTGATAAATTCAGTGGCGCTGATATCTATTCAAGCCTTCGTATGCCCTCTGGTGTTGCCCCGCTTTTTATTCTTGAACCTGAAGAGGCTGGATTGGCAGCAGTAAAGATTCTTGCCCTTATTGACAAAAGATTAGAGAAAAAGATTAAAGAATTTCAGGAGAGAAAAAGACAAGAAATAGAAAAGGCAGATAAGGAGATAGATAATTATGGGTAGTGTAAAAGACCTTTTAATTATAAAAAGTCCAGAAGATGATAAAGTCGGTATCGGTAGATTTGTATTTTCCGATAGGTATTCTGTCTTTGACTGGGGTGAGATGCCTGACCATATTCAAAAAAAGGGGCAGGCAATTTGTATTGCTACAGCCTATTACTTTGAGAAACTTGAGAACTCAGGTATAAAGACCCACTATCTCGGACTTCTTGAAAATGGCAAGGCAAAACGCTTGAGTGATTTGAAAACACCATCTGATACAATGGAGATTAAATTGCTCAGAGTAATAAAACCAGAGCTCAAAGACGATAAATATGATTATTCGATTTATAAAAAAGAGAAAAAAAATTTTTTGATTCCGCTTGAGGTTATTTATCGTAATGCTCTGCCTTCAGGTTCTTCGGTATTTAAACGTTTAAAAGAAGGCACGCTCAAATTATCTGATTTGGGATTTGATCGAATGCCTGAGCCCGGCCTGAGGCTTAATAGACCAATTTATGATGTTTCTACAAAACTTGAGATAACTGATAGATATCTCACCTGGGAAGATGCAAAAGAAATTTGTGCACTTTCGGAGAAAGAATTAAAAGAAATGAAAAGGATCGTTGCATTTATAAACGAATTGATTACCGAAGAGACTAAGAAATTGGGACTTTTGAATGAAGATGGCAAGATTGAACTGGGTTTTGATGAAAAGAGGAAATTTGTTCTTGTTGATGCGATCGGGACACTTGATGAATGTCGATTTACTTTTGATGGGATTCCTGTAAGCAAGGAGATAGCACGAATATATTATCGCAAAACCGATTGGTTTAAGGATATTGAAGAAGCAAAAAATAAAGATCGGGTGAACTGGAAATCGATTGTCAAAACAAAGCCACCCCATCTGCCAGAAGAATTACACAAAGGTATTAGTTTAATATATCAGGCTTATGCGAATGAACTGAGTAACAGGAAGTGGTTTGATACACCACCTCTAAGACAAATTTTGGGTGATATAAAAAAATGGGTAATGTAGTGTCCGATTTTAGTTGGATGAGTAAACCAAGACGAAGGGAGGTTGTTAATGCATTTTAATACCGAGAAGATTGGAATCGTTGGCTACGGGTCTTATCTACCCCGTTATCGGATAAAAGTTGAAGAAATTGCAAAACAATGGGGTAGAGACCCGGAAACTATCAAAAAGGGCCTTGCCTTGAGAGAAAAAACGGTGCCAGGAATGGATGAAGATACAATAACAATCTCGGTTGCCGCGGCAAAGAATGCATTGAAAAGGGCTGGGATTGATCCTCAAAAAATTGGTGCAGTCTATGTTGGGTCTGAATCCCACCCCTATGCGGTGAAACCATCAGCAACAATTGTTGCCGAAGTTTTAGGGATTACACCCGAGGTTCATATTGCAAGTTTTGAGTTTGCGTGTAAGGCAGGTACTGAAGCGATGTTTGTAGCATATGGTCTTGTAAAGGCAGGTTTGATGGATTACGCAATGGGAATCGGTGCAGATACATCACAGGGTGCGCCGGGCGATGCCCTTGAATTTTCTGCATCGGCAGGGGGTTCCGCATTTATCTTCGGCAAAGATAAGATTATAGCAGAGGTGATTGATACTTATTCCTGGGCAACCGATACTCCTGATTTCTGGCGCAGGGAATACCAGTTCTATCCAAGACATGGCGGAAGATTTACCGGTGACCCAGCATATTTTAAGCATATTTACAATGCGGGTAAAGGGATAATTGATAAGACTGGATATAAACCTTCAGATTTTAAATATGCTATATTCCATATGCCAAATGGCAAGTTTCCTATGACAATCGGCAAACGACTTGGTTTCACAAAAGAACAGATTGAGCCAGGCTGGATTGTGCCTTTAATGGGAAATACATATTCGGGTTCATCCCCAACTGGATTTTCTGCAGTCCTTGATGTCGCCAGCCCCGGCGATTTGATTTTACTTGTATCATTTGGTTCGGGTGCTGGTAGCGATGCATTTGTCTTCAAGGTCACTGAGCGAATAAATGAGGTTCGTGATAAGGCAGAGAAGGTCAAGGATATGCTTGAGAATAATAGAATCTATCTCACCTATGGTGAATATGCCAAACATCGGCATAAGATCTTAATGGCGGAATGATTTACAGATTAATGGTTTGTCGTTTTAAGTTTGTCGCTGCCCGTTTCGTCAAGCGGTTTCGTAATACGGTAAAAACCAAAAGACGATAAACGATACGGGCTGCGAAACCGTATGACCTTTAACGGAAGACAGGAGGTAATATGCGTGAAATTGCAATAATAGGAATTGGGATGACCAAATTTGGTGAATTATGGACAAAATCATTAAGGGATATATTTGTTGAAGCGGCGCTAAAGGCAATTGACGATGCTGGTGTAGAACACATTGACTCAATGTATGTTGGAACGATGACTCCTGGATTATTTGTCGGGCAGGAGCATATCGGTGCATTGATGGCGGATTATCTCGGTGTGGCACCAATACCCGCAGTGCGTGTAGAATCTGCCTGTGCATCTGGTGGCTTTGCCTTCAGACAGGCATTCATTGATGTAGCATCGGGAATGAATGATATTGTCCTTGCCGGTGGTGTGGAAAAGATGACCGATGGGGCAGATGTAACCTATGCACTTTCAACCGCTGCGGACCAGGAATATGAATGTTATCACGGTATAACATTTCCGGGGCTTTATGCAATGATTGCCAATGCATATTTTAATAAATATGGTGCAACCCGTAAGCACCTGGCAATGGTTGCAGTAAAAAACCATAAAAATGGTTCACTCAATCCCAATGCCCAGTTCCAGAGTGAAATTACCATTGATGATGTTTTGAATGCGACAATGGTTGCCGACCCAATAACTGTGATGGACAGTTCACCAGTTTCAGATGGTGCTGCCTGTGTGGTTGTTACAACCGTAGAGATTGCAAAAAAACTCGGTAAACCACTGGTCAGGGTTATTGGTTCTGGTGCAGCTACTGATACAATTGCTTTACATCAGCGGAAAGATATTCTCAGTCTTGATGCAGTGAGGATTGCAGGTGAACGTGCATATAAGATGGCAGGTATAAAACCACAGGATATTAACTTTGCTGAAGTCCACGATTGTTTTACAATTGCCGAGTTATGTATAATGGAAGAACTCGGCTTCTGTGAAAGGGGCAAGGCATATCAACTCGTGGAAAAGGGAGAGACCGCACTTGAAGGCAAAATCCCTATAAACCCTTCAGGCGGATTGAAATCTAAAGGCCATCCAGTTGGTGCTACAGGTATTGCTCAGATTGTTGAGGTTGTTGAACAACTTCGTGGGAGTGCCGGCAAGCGACAGATAAAGAATGCAAAAATCGGACTTACTCAAAATATGGGTGGTTCAGGTGCATCGTGTATTGTGCATATATTTACAAATGCCTAAATACCTAAATGCCTAAAAATTTAGGTACTTTAAATATTTACAACTGAAAGGAGTAATTATGCCATCTCCAAGATATACGAGAGAAATGCCACAAAGATACAGACTTGAGGCAAATAAATGTAAAAAGTGTGGAAAAATATTCTTTCCTCCAAGATTGGTCTGTTTAAATTGTAAATCAAGGGAGTTTGAAAAAATTAGATTATCAGAAGAAGGTAAAATTTTAACATATACTACAATAAGAGTTGCCCCTGAGCAGTTCAATACTCAGGTGCCTTATAATGTAGCAATAATTGAATTAAATGACGGTGTCAGATTGATGGCTCAGATTGTTGACTGTAAACCTGAAGATATGGCTATTGGTAAACCAGTGAAAATTGTCTTCAGAAAAGTTCAGGAAGAAGGTAAGGCGGGGATAATATGTTATGGATATAAGGCAATACTTGCATGAAAGGTAAGGGTTTATGGTTATAGGGCATAGCCGCCGGTATTGTCTTTATGCATGGTTAGTAGCATACATTCAACATTAAACAATAATCCATACTGGCCAGCCATGCCTAGTAACCTAAAACTATAAACAAAGAGATCTATGTACTCTATTTAGATATATGTAGCATTGTGGATCATTGCACAAAAGGTGGTTTATGTACAAATTAGAATCAAAAATAATGACAAATAGTGCGGAATTCAAGGAAAACTTTGAGGCAATGGAACAGGCAGTGAAGACACTTAAAGAAAGGCTTGAACTCGTGCGCAAGGGCGGACCTGATTATATGCACAAAAAGCATAAAGAAAGGGGTAAATTATTTGTCCGAGAAAGATTAAAACTTCTGCTTGACCCTGATACACCATTTTTAGAACTCAGCCCCCTTGCTGCCTGGGATATGTATGATAATGAACACCCATCTGCTGCAATAATTACCGGTATCGGTGTTGTTCAGGGGCGTGAGGTGATGATTGTTGCCCATGACGCTACAGTTAAGGGCGGCACTTATGTCCCTGAAACAATAAAAAAGCATATTCGTGCCCAGGAGATTGCAATTGATAATCGCCTTCCCTGTATATATCTCGTTGATTCAGGTGGCATATTCTTGCCATTACAGGTAGGAACATTTCCGGATAGATTCCATTTTGGCAGAATATTTTACAATCAGGCAATAATGTCGGCGATGAATATCCCACAGATTTCTGTAGTAATGGGATTCTGCACTGCTGGTGGCGCATATCAGCCGGCAATGAGTGATGAGGTCGTCCATGTAAAAGGTGTGGGGACGATTTATATTGGTGGTCCACCTCTGGTCAAGGCAGCAACTGGTGAGGTTGTTACCGAAGAAGAACTTGGTGGTGCAGATGTCCATTGTCGGATTTCCGGGGTTAGTGACCATTATGCAGTAAATGACGAGCAGGCAATAGAAATTACCCGAAATATCGTAGAAAACCTGGGCAGGCAACCAAAATATCCACTGGAGCGTGCAGAACCCAAAGAACCTGCCTACGACCCTAAAGAATTATATGGAATAATTCCTAAGGATTTACGCAAACCCTTTGATATGCGTGAGGTGATTGCGCGGATTGTTGACGGAAGTGAATTCCATGAATTTAAGGAGTTATACGGCCCAACCCTGGTCTGTGGTTTTGCACGGATTATGGGCTATCCAGTCGGAATTTTGGCTAATAATGGTGTATTATTTTCTGAATCTTCACAGAAAGGTGCTCATTTTATTGAACTCTGCTGTGTACGAAAGATACCTTTAATATTTTTACAAAATATCACTGGTTTTATTGTGGGAAAAAGGTATGAACATCAAGGAATTGCCAAGGATGGGGCAAAACTCGTTCATGCGGTGGCGAATGCCCAGGTACCGAAATTCACGGTGATTATCGGTGGTTCTTATGGTGCGGGTAACTATGGTATGTGTGGCCGTGCCTATGAACCGCGCCTGCTATTTATGTGGCCCACTGCAAAGATCTGTGTAATGGGCGGTGAACAGGCAGCAGATGTGCTAACGGATATCAAGGTGAAGGCACTGGAAAAAGAGGGCAAAAAATTAACTCCAGAGGAGATAGAAGAAATTCGCAAACCGATTTTGGCAAAATACGAATACGAATCGAGTGCCTATTATTCTACGGCAAGGCTCTGGGATGATGGGATAATCGACCCGGTTGATACACGCACCGTCCTCGGATTAGGTATTGCAATGTCCTTAAATGCGCCAATCCCTGACCATAAATTTGGGGTATTCAGAATGTAATCCGACCCTCACCCTTAACTCTCTCCCTTAAATAGAGAGAAATAATGTGAGGGTGAAGGAGGTTATAATGTCTATTCTACAGAAGATAACCTTCAAAGATATTGATAAAAAACTCAAAGAGGTCTGGCAGCCTCAGGATGTAATATATGTAAATGAGACTGCCTTGAGGATAGCCAAAATAGATGGAGCCTATAAATGGCATACCCATCAAAATGAAGATGAGTTTTTTTATGTGTTAAAAGGCAAAATTTATATTGATATGGAAGATGGATCTGTAGAATTAAAAGAAGGTGAAGGGTTTTTAGTTAAACGCGGAACCCGCCATCGTTCTCGCAGTGAAAGACCCGCCTATGTCTTACTCGTTGAACCAATAAAGACAAAAACAAAAGGCGAAGAATAAAAATTTTTGATTGTAGCGGTGCGATTCATCCCGTTAAAAATGTCAAAGTAACGTCCAGTTTTAACGGGACGAAAAGGATATTTGTGCCTATTGGTTCCATCGTTCCATAATTATAGAATAATGGAATAATAAAATTGTTTAATATTGATATTTACTCCACTTGACAATATGGTGTATACATATATAATAAAATATGACTAAAAGTGAAATTATAAGAACTCTACAGAAATTGAAAGATGAGATAAGGCATAAGTATAAAGCGGAGATTAAAGGAGTTTTCGGTTCGTATGTAAGAGGAGAGCAAAAAGAAAGTAGTGATATAGACATTCTTGTATTATTTTTAGACGGAGCGACACTTTTTGATTTTGTAGGACTTTCCGATTTTCTTGAAAACAAACTCCAATTGAAAGTAGATATTGTCCCTATTGATACTATTAAAGAGGAAATAAAAGAAGATATTCTGCAGGAGGCTGTTTATATATGAGAGATGCTAAACTATATATCAAAGATATAGTTTCCGCGATGGAATCAATTGATCATTTTGTTGAAGGAATAGACTTCTTAAGTTTCAAAACTAATGATATGATATCCAGTGCGGTAATAAGAAAATTTGAAATCATTGGCGAGACCGCAAAGAATATCCCTGAAACAATTAAGAATAAATATCCGGATATTCCTTGGAAGGAGATGTCTGGAATGCGGGATAAGTTGATACATTTTTATTTTGGCATAAAATATGAACTTGTCTGGGAAACTATTAAAAAAGAGATACCCAAGATCAAACCACTGCTTAAGAAGATTTTGGAAGACATTTAGAATGATAGTGCTTCTTCTTCTCTTTTATCAGCATCTAATCGGTTGCGGTGCGATTCATCCCGTTAAAAATGTCAAAGTAACGTCCAGTTTTAACGGGACGAAAAGGATATTTGTGCCTATTGGTTCCATCGTTGAATAATAAAATTATTTAATAATATTATAGATATTCTGAAAGCTGCGGATAAAATGATTGAATATAAAATAAATGACAGAATTTTGCCTGACGAGCTTGATGGGTTTTTCTTTGAATGGAAATCACCGCCTTCATTTAAGATTAGGGCAAGACTTTTGGCGGGTTCAGATTTAATAATAACAGCGCGAGATAATGGTAAATTGGTCGGCTTTCTTGCTGCGATAAACGATGGTGTGATGCATGCATTCATTACCTTGATTGAAGTGAAGAGGTCCTATCAAGGTCAGGGTATCGGCTCAGGTTTGATGAGGCGTGCAATCAAACATTTTAAGGGCTACTACGATATTGTTTTGATAACCGACCCGGATAAGAGTGAATTCTACAAAAGATTTGGTTTTGAGGAGATTTGTGGAATGCACATCAGAGATTTTAGTTATGAAAAAATGCGTAGATGAAAGGGAAAAAAGTAGAATGGTTCAAGGATTTGTATGATAAGTTTAGAAGGAGGAAAATGTGCAATATTCACCCAAATTAAGCCTCTTAACTCTTATAGCCATTTTTAATGCTATCTCATTTGCCCAAAGGCCATCGTGTAATTTCTTCCAGTTTATGAAAAATTTCAAAACCGACCTTGATGGCGACGGCAAAGTTGATCACATTGTCCTCATTGATACAAAAGAGACAGGGCAATTTACGCTGAAGGTTAATAAAGGCATTATCAGCGGTAAACTTGAAGAAGAGGTTGATGGATTTATAATCATTGATATTGATACAACAGACAAATACAAAGAAATAGCGGTTCATACACCAGGAATGAGTGATGATGATGAGTATTTATTATACTGGTATGATGGCAAAGATATAAGACAGATGGGACATCTGATGCGCTGGCCTGATTTTAAAGGAGATGGAACTGTCATTGTTGGTGACTGGATGGGATTCTGGACAAAATGGGATAAGTATGTGCTTGATAAAAAGACTAAAACATTGAAATTAATTCCACAGGAAACCTATGCTGTTGATGTGGAAGGAACTGTTAAAGAATCTTTTCCAATATATCAGACAAAATCAAACGATGAGATATTAGAATTCCTATCGCCCAATACTAAATTTCATATTCTTGCCTGTGTCTTGTCTGACGATTATCTTTCCCACTGGTATCTAATCAAGACTTCCAGTAACATCATTGGTTGGGCACAGTATAATTCATTTTATGACAAAGTTGAAGGGCTACCCTGGGCAGATTAGATAAAAAGGGGGGATATGAATTCACTGGCACATGTAACTATTGAAAGTGAAAATATTGGCAAGGTGGTCGTTGAATTAACCGGCGAAAATCCAGATACGGCTGAGAAATTTTTAAAGATTTTACCGATAGAAGGAAGGGCAAATCTCTGGGGTGAGGAGATTTATTTTAAGATTCCAATCGATAGAATTGAGCCTGAAAATCCAAGAAGCGTAGTTAAAGAAGGTGAGATAGCAATATGGATAGAAGAGCCATCCCTTTGTATATTCTTTGGCAAAACGCCAGTAAGCACAGAAAAAGAAATTCGGGCTTATAGTGATGTGAATGTAATTGGAAGGGTTATCGGTGATTGTAAGATATTCAAAAGAGTCAAGAGCGGTGAAAAAATTAAGGTTTCATTTCAATAATACCTGATTCTACTGCTGTTACCTAATAGAATTGGTCAGCGTCTTATAATCAGAGGAGGTCAAAAATGGGAACATCTATTTTCGCACTTCTCATACCTATAATTGCAATTGTGATGGGTTGTATGATTGCTATAATTGCAATAATTACCAGTTCAATGGAGAAGAGAGAATATTACAAATCAGTGACAAGGGCGATTGAGGCGGGCAAGAGTCTTCAGGAAATAAAGGAATTTTTCGGAAATACAGAAGATAGCAAGGTTTATAGCAGAAGTTCTGATCCATACAGGAGTTTAAAACAGGGTATAATGACCATCGCGGTAGGCCTGGGAATTGGAGTGATAGCATTGGCGATGACCAATAAAATCTTATTGGGTATTGGTGGTCTTGTTTGTTTGATCGGTCTTGGATATCTGGTTATTTACTTCCTTCAACCTAAGACCCAGAATCATTAAGCCCGATATAAGTGAGTGAAGTCTTTGACCTCGTTGAAAAGAGTAAAGGTGGCGATGAAAAGGCAATGTCTGAACTCGTTACAATACACAAAAGGCTTATCTTTACCTTAATTTATCGCCTTCTCTGTGATTATGATGCAAGTCTTGATATATGTCAGGAGACATTTATAAAGGCATTCCAGAATTTGAATAAATTAAGAAATCCTGAAAAATTTAAGACATGGCTCTGCAGCATAGCGCGAAATCTCGCTTATGACAGATTGAGAAATGAAAAAAATTTTTTACGAGACGATAATCTCTTAAAAACAGATAAAGCAAATGACCCAACGACATCAATCAGAAAAAGGGTAATAATCCAGAATGCACTTAATAAATTGCGTCCTCGGGATCGTCTGTTGCTTATTCTTTTTTATTATC